>NZ_JAGHZH010000099.1:0-40459 GCF_017746885.1 Roseofilum sp. SBFL
ATGACCGCTCCGGTCATTCCGTATCGGCAGCAGGAGACGTAAATGGAGATGGCTTGGACGACCTCATTGTTGGGGCATCTCGTGCCTCCCCCAATGGTAATAATTCCGGTCGCACCTATGTGGTGTTTGGCAAAAGTGATACTACAACAGTCAACTTGAGCGACATTACCAATGGTACCGGAGGTTTTGCCCTCAATGGCGAGGCAACTTATGACTACTCCGGTGGTTCGGTATCGTCAGCAGGAGACGTGAATGGGGATGGCTTGGACGACCTCATTGTTGGGGCATCTCGTGCCTCCCCCAATGGTAATAATTCCGGTCGCACCTATGTGGTGTTTGGCAAAAGCGATGGCACCACAGTCAACTTGAGCGACATTGCTGCTGGTACGGGGGGCTTTGCCCTCGACGGCGAGGCAGCAGATGACCGCTCCGGTTTTTCCGTATCGGCAGCGAGAGATGTGAATGGAGATGGCTTTGACGACCTCATTGTTGGGGCATTTTTTGCCGACCCCAATGGCAACCGTTCCGGTCGCTCCTACGTGGTGTTCGGGGGCAACTTTACAGCAGCGGTGACCCAGACGGGGACTACTGGTGCCGATAACCTCACGGCTACGGCCAATGGCGAGGCTCTGGTGGGGGGTGAAGGTAATGATATCCTTAGCGATAGTGGCTTTACCGATCTGTTGCTCTATGGCGGTGCGGGTAATGACGAGTTGCAGATTGCCAATACCAGTTTTAATCGCCTCGATGGGGGTTTGGGCGACGATACCCTTACCTTTAACGGTGGGGGGATAGCACTGGATCTGACGGCTAGTGCCGATAATACGAAGATTAAGGGGCTGGAGACGATTGACCTGACGGGTTCGGGTAATAATAGCCTCACTCTTGATTATGCTTCTCTGTTGCATTTGGTCTCGGAAAATACAGCAACTTCTGGATTCCAAACTCTGACAGTGACGGGGAATAGCGGAGATAGCATCAGTGCTAACTTATCGGCGTTAACCTTTACTACCAGTAGTAGTGGCGGTTTCACCACTTACGAGTCGGATAATCTACGTTTGGTAGTCAGCGATGAGGTTGACCAAACGGGGATAGTCTCTAATACAGCTCCTGTTGCGACAGATGATACAGTGGCAGATTCAGTATTGCTCAGTTCTACTCTGGAGATTGATGCAGCCGACCTGCTGGCTAACGATACTGACCCAGAGATGGATACTCTCACGGTTACAGCCGTCTCCAATGCCAGCAATGGCACGGTGTCGTTAAATGGAACCACGATTACCTTCCGAGCGGATGCCAACTTTACCGGCACGGCGACCTTTGACTATACGGTAGACGATGGGAATGGAGGGAGCGATACGGGGACTGCGACCATGACGGTGGTCTCGCAAGTGGAGTTAAGTGCCATTACGAACCAGACTAGTATACCGGTGGGAACGGGGGGTTTTGCGATCGACGGCGAGGCGGCTAATGACCGCTCCGGTGTTTCCGTATCCTCAGCGGGAGATGTGAATGGAGATGGCTTGGACGACCTCATTGTTGGGGCATTTCGTGCCGACCCCAATGGTGGTAGTTCCGGTCGCAGCTATGTGGTGTTTGGTAAAGCCAATGGCACGGCGGTCAACCTGAGCGATATTACCTCTGGTACAGGAGGCTTTGCCATTAATGGCGAGGCGGCTAATGACCGCTCCGGTCGTTCGGTATCGGCAGCGGGAGATGTGAATGGGGATGGCTTGGACGACCTGATTGTCGGGGCATCTGGTGCCGACCCCAATGGTGGTAATTCCGGTCGCTCCTATGTGGTGTTTGGCAAAAGCGATGGCACCACAGTCAACTTGAGCGACATTACCGCTGGTACGGGGGGCTTTGCCCTCGACGGCGAGGCAGGTAGTGACCGCTCCGGTCGTTCGGTATCGGCAGCGGGAGATGTGAATGGGGATGGCTTGGATGACCTCATTGTTGGGGCAGAAGATGCCGACCCCAATGGTAATAATTCCGGTCGCTCCTATGTGGTCTTTGGCAAAAGCGATGGTACAACAGTCAACTTGAGCGATATTACCGCTGGCACGGGAGGCTTTGCCCTCGACGGCGAGGCAGCTTTTGACAACTCCGGTTATTCCGTATCCTCAGCGGGAGATGTGAATGGGGATGGCTTGGACGACCTCATTGTTGGGGCATATGGTGCCGACGCCAATGGTGGTAATTCCGGTCGCTCCTACGTGGTGTTTGGCAAAAGTGATGGTACGACAGTCAACCTGAGCGATATTACCGCTGGCACGGGAGGCTTTGCCATTGATGGCGAGGCAGGTAATGACTTCTCCGGTACTTCTGTCTCGTCAGCGGGAGATGTGAATGGGGATGGCTTGGATGACCTCATTGTTGGGGCAGAAGATGCCGACCCCAATGGTACTGCTAATGCCGGTCGCTCCTATGTGGTGTTTGGCAAAAGCGATGGCACGACGGTCAACTTGAGCAATATTACCGCTGGCACGGGAGGCTTTGCCCTCGACGGCGAGGCGGCTTTAGACGGCTCCGGTTATTCCGTATCCTCAGCGGGAGATGTGAATGGAGATGGCTTGGACGACCTCATCGTTGGGGCAGATGATGCTGACCCCAATGGTAGTAATTCTGGTCGCTCCTATGTGGTGTTTGGCAAAAGCGATGGCACGACGGTCAACTTGAGCGATATTACCGCTGGCACGGGAGGCTTTGCCCTCGACGGCGAGGCGGCTTTAGACGAATCCGGTATTTCCGTATCCTCAGCGGGAGATGTGAATGGGGATGGCTTTGATGACCTGATTGTTGGGGCATTTGGTGCCGACCCCAATGGTAATCGTTCCGGTCGCTCTTATGTGGTGTTTGGGGGCAACTTTACGGCGGCGGTGACCCAGATGGGGACTACTGGTGCTGATAACCTAACGGTTACTGCCAATAGTGAGGCTTTGGTTGGCGGGGAAGGTAATGATGTCCTCAGCGATGGTGGGTTTAGCGATATCCTGCTCTATGGTGGGGCTGGCAATGACCAGTTGCAGATTGCCAACACCAGTTTCAGTCACCTCGATGGCGGTTTGGGCGACGATACCCTCACGTTCGGTGGTGCGGGTATGGCTCTGAATTTAACCGGTAGTTCGGATAATACGAAGATTAAGGGACTCGAGACCATTGACCTGACGGGTTCGGGGAATAATAGCCTCACTCTTGATTATGCATCTCTGTTGCATTTGGTCTCGGAAAGCACATCTGGCTCTGGGTTCCGCACTCTGAGAGTGACAGGTAATGTGGGAGATGCGGTTACGGCCAATCTATCGGCATTAGGGTTTACCAGCAGCAGTAGCGGCGGTTTCACGACTTACGAGTTGAATCAGTTACGTTTGGTGGTCAGCGATAATGTTGACCAGACGGGGATTATGATTTAAGCCCACAAATTTGTCAGGGCGGGTTCATGAGCCATCTCTTCTGCCAACGAAGATATTGGACAACCCGCCCCTACCGGATCGATACTTGCAAATAGGATGGTATGACTGATACTCACTCTACACCGACGGAAATCATGGGTTCGCGCCAGTTACCTCATTGGCTGGCGGAGCAGAATGTTAGTTTGGCGTTTACCACGTATCAGACAGGAAAGCTCTTTCTGATTGGTACTGGGGCGGATCGACGGCTGTGGATTTTTGAGCGCACGTTTAATCGGGCGATGGGTTTATGTGCTACTTTGTCGAGCTTGTATCTGAGTTCGTTGTATCAATTGTGGCGCTTTGAAAATGCCCTAGAACCGGGACAAATCCATGAAGGCTGCGATCGCCTCTACGTACCCCAAATCAGCTATATTACGGGCGATTTGGACATTCATGATATTGCAATTGATAAGAGCGGTCAAATTATCTTTGTCAATACCTTATTCGGGTGTTTGGCAACAATGAGCGCAACCCATAGTTTCATTCCTCTCTGGAAACCTCCGTTTATCTCCAAACTCGCTGCTGAAGACCGCTGTCATCTGAATGGTTTGGCAATGGAGAATGGGGAGCCGCGCTATGTGAGTATGGTCAGTCAAACGGATATTGCTGATGGTTGGCGCGATCGCCGGGTGAACGGCGGCTGTATTATGGATGTGACCACCAATGAGGTCGTCCTCAGGGATTTATCGATGCCCCATTCCCCCCGATGGTATCGAGATAAACTATGGTTACTCAATTCAGGTACGGGTTATTTCGGATATGTTGACCGACAAACAGGCCAGTTTGAACCCGTGACTTTCTGTCCCGGATACTTGCGAGGTCTGGCTTTTGCGGGAGATTTTGCCATAGTTGGACTCTCAAAACCCAGGCATAATAAGACGTTTATGGATTTGCCTCTAGATGAAACCCTAAAAGCAAAAGATGCTGAAGCTCGCTGTGGTTTGCAGGTGATTGACTTGCGTACTGGAGATATCGTTCATTGGCTGCGCATTGATGGCTACATTGAAGAAATGTATGATGTAGCTGTTTTGCCCAATGTCCGGCGACCCATGGCTCTAGGGTTTAAGACCGATGAAATCCGCCGAGTGATTACTATTGGTGACTCGTTACCAACCTGAGTATCAAGTCCTGTGAAACATTTGCCATTGGAACCACAGGAAAGCAATGGCCAAGATTACCAATTCCCTATTCTCTAGCACGAAGCCCTATAGATATTCTTGCAATCGTACTATATACCGATAACTAGCCGCATTTTTCCCTTGAATCTCTAAATGTCCTCCATGGAGTTGAGCCAGATTAAAACTTAACTCTAAACGTAGAAACTGCATTTTAGTTTTGAAGCTACTAGAAGTTTCTCGTTGCTCTTCTGGAGTTTCTAATGGGGACGAAACCTCAGTGAATCCATCAGATTTTACAGAATCATATGCAGGAGATTCAGACCAACCAGAAGAGCTATCAGGAGAAGCTACACTTTGCTTAGAGTCTCTTAATTCTTTTTGTTTAAACCAGCGTTTCACTTCATCTAGGTTAGGAAGTCCTTCTCCAAGCCAAGGATGGGAAATCCAAATGGAAAAATACAATTGCTCTGCCCGATGAGAGGCATGAAGGCGAATGATACTTTCTTCGGCTGCACCCTCCATGACACTGGCAATCAGATGGTAGAGAATTTGTTGGACTAAAACTTTATCAACATGCCAAATGCGGATTCCGGGTTCAATAGATAAACGAATTTGTTTGTTTTGATCGCTAGCTAAGGTCTCTAAATGACTGGTAGCTTGCTGGCAGAGCATTTCTACATCAACGGGCTTAATTTTGAGCGGTGGAGCGAGGTCATCAAGAACAGCTAATTCTAAGATTTGATTAATTAAAGAGAGTAAATTTTGACCGCTATCGTAAATAATGGTCATGTATTCTTTTTGTTTTGGGGTTAGGGGGCCATAGGTTTCGGTGTTGAGCATTTTAGCCATTCCCAGAACCGAAGTTAGGGGCGTGCGTAGCTCTTGGCTCAGTTGATTTAGAAGTTTGTTTTTACTTGCCATGGCCGGGGCTGTTCTGGAAGAGTAGGTCGTGAATTCTTGAGAAGAGGAATTTTGGGGCGTTGCACTCACACCGACTAATCCAGTTTGGTTGGAGGGTATTTTTAGTATATGGGCACGTTCAAATTCACTCAAACTCCAGCGAGCTGTCATTTCTAGATAGGAAATTTCTTGCGAGGTGAATCTGTGGGGTTCAAGATCTAAAACAGCTAAGGCTCCAATACATTCGCCTTCAGAGAGAAGGAGAGGAATGCCTAAATAGGCGTGAATTCCATATTCTTGATAGAGGAAATTTTGGCTGAGTTCTTCATGATTAGCTAAATCAGCAATCAGCCATTTTTTGCGGGTTTCGACAATTTGACGACTGAGGGAATGTTGTAGGGGAATGGAGCGTTGAGCGGCTAGATCGTTCATGAGTCCCAGGCGCGAGAGGCCAAAGGCGGCTTTGAGCCATTCGACTTGACGATCGACAATGCCTAAAATGCAAATGGGAACTTGCAGATAGTGGGCAACGGTTTGGGTGGCTTCTTCAAAGATGGGTACACTACTGTTGTCGAGTAAGCCAAGTTTTTGTAAGGTCTGTAATCGATCGTGTTCCCGTTGGCGATCGCCACTTACAGCAAATGCCAGTTGATTCTCACGCTCATCCATTGTCATTTTTACGCAGCCATTTGTTTTTTTTAGGGACTAGAGATTTTAAACCGATCCGAGTTTTCTCTTATTATATCTTGGTATTCCCCATTCCCTACAACGCGCTATATTGCTGGGCAGCTAGGGCGATCGCCTGGGGTAAGATTCGATGTTCTTGTATTTGAATTCTGGCATGTAGGGTTTCTGGAGTATCATCGGGTAGCACGGGAACCGCTGCTTGCACTAAAATCGGCCCTGTATCTACTTCTAAATCCGCTAGATGTACGGTACATCCTGTAATTTTCACCCCGGATTCTAAGGCATCTTCTATCCCACGAATTCCGCGAAAACTGGGTAATAAACTGGGATGAATATTAATCACACGGTTAGGGAAAGCACTGAGGATTATTTCAGTAACGATCCGCATCCATCCTGCCATAATTACCCATTGTACTCTGTGTTCTTTTAGGGTTTCGACAATGGCAGCATCAAATTCTTGACGACGCTTTTTATAGTCTCGATGGTTGAGTAAAATAGCAGGAATACCCCACCGTTGAGCGCGAGCGGCAACTTTTGCCCCTGGGTTATTGTAGATCAGGGCATTAATTCGGGCGTTTAGTTTCCCGGCGGCGATCGCCTCTAATAGGGCTTCAAAATTACTGCCGCTCCCCGATGCCATCACCCCTAATTGCAGAGGTTCCGTAAACTGAGGATAGCGATCGCACTCTGGAGAAACTAAACTCCGATCGATGGCAGCAGTTTTCATTTTTTATGCCCCCGGTAACCCTACAATAGTCCTGAATCAGTAGTTTAACATAGGTCGTCTTCCTGAAAACAGAAGATTCCTAAGGTTCTAGAAGATTTATAAAACAAATCTTAATTCTGACTGATATTCCTGAAAACCTTTGCTTAAATAGTCCTGTTTTGTTTGTTGTACTGACGCAAAAGAGGGAAGGACAATGGCAGAAGTATCACAACCCGATAAAAATCATCTTTAAAAATTGCCCGAGGTAAAATCATGCAACGAACAATAGCACAACTCCAACAAGAGATTCAATCAGGAGAATCCGTGCTTCAAGAGGGTATCCGCTATATTCAAGTCGCTTGCGTGCGAGTGACGTATCTGCCAGCGGAACTTCAGTTATTTGAAGCCTATCAAATTCTCGATCGAGGGGATACTCGCAAAAGAGATCTCGCGGGCGTATCTGAAAAGCTCAAATCAGGTGAAGAACCCATTCAAGCGGCGATGCGGGGAATTCAGGAAGAATTGGATTTAACGCTTTCAAGATCTCGCTTTTTATCTCTAGGAACTGAATTATGCCAAAAAATCTCTAAAGGCTATAATTTACCTACTGTCTATACCCTCTATAAATTCTCCCTAGAGTTGAATCAAGAGGAATTCGATCGAATCGCTCCCGTTTACATCTCTCAAGAGGCCGATAAAACTACGGTCTTTAAGTGGATGCCCATCACCCCAATTACCCTTACTCCAGCCTCCCTCACTCAACTCCAGACCAGTCCCCTGGGCGATCGCCCCTGTCCATAATCCTGACCTCTATTGATGTTATCCCGATCGGTTGTCCCCATATTCTCTTGTAATTGTGGTGCTGAATACTCTACACCTCATCTTTGATTTTGATGGTACATTAGCAGAATCTTTGGATCTGGTGGTTGAAATTAGCAACCGTCTTGCTCCCGAATTTGGCTATCGCTCCACTTCGCCAGAAGAACTCCATCACCTCAGAAACAACTCTACGGAACAGGTTCTCAAGAAAGTAGGAGTGGCTTGGTATAAGTTACCTTTTCTGATGCTGCGGCTAAGACGGGAAATGAATCAAGCCATTCATACTTTGAATTTAGTTCAGGATATGGCAGACATATTAGAGACCCTCAAACATCAAGGGTGTACCTTGGGAATTGTGACCTCAAATGGACGAGAGAATGTCAATAGTTTTTTGAAAAAACACCAGTTAGATCATCTATTTGAGTTTATTGAATCGGAGTTAAATGTCTTCGGAAAAAGTCGGGTGATTAAGAAGATAATTAAAAAACGACGCTGGTCTCTAGAACAGGTAATCTATATAGGGGATGAAGTGCGTGATATTCAAGCAGCTCATGAAATCGGAGTTAAGGCGATCGCCGTTGGGTGGGGATTTCAGTGGCCAGAGATTTTATCAGAGTACGATCCGGATTTTTTGCTCTCAGAACCCAGGGAGTTGATTGATGTAGTCGCAGCACTTAAGAGGTCTGAATAGGTTTGGATGGGTTGATTGGAAAGTGAGAATATGTTATAATAGAAGGTTAAGAAAAGTTGGATTATTAAATCCCTAAACCGGGTTATGGCAGGACACAGTAAGTGGGCAAATATTAAGCGTCAGAAAGCACGGGTAGATGCGAAAAGAGGACAAGTATTTACTAAAGTGTCGCGAGAAATTATTGTGGCGGCTCGCAGTGGTGCCGATCCAGCAGGGAATTTTCAACTGCGGGCGGCAATTGAGAAGGCAAAAGCAGCAGGAATCCCCAATGACAATATTGATCGGGCGATCGCCAAAGGAGCCGGTACTTGGGAAGCCGATAATAACCAATATGAGTTTATCCGCTATGAGGGATATGGGCCCAGTGGCGTGGCTATTCTGATTGAAGCTCTCACCGATAATCGTAATCGTACAGCCGCAGATGTGCGAGAAGCCTTTAATAAAAATGGGGGAAACTTAGGGGAAACTGGATGTGTGAGCTGGATGTTTACCCAGAATGGAGTCGTGCGACTCACCGGTAAGGTAGATGAAGATGAGTTATTAGAAATCTCCATCGAAGCAGGAGCGCAAACCTACGAATGGGTTGACGATCCCGATGATGAGGCAACCGTAGAAGTGTTTACCGAGACGGGAAATCTGCAAAACTTGACGCAAACCCTACAAGAAGCAAAACTAGAGGTTATCACCTCAGAGTTACGCTGGATACCGAATATGACGGTAGACGTAAAAGAAGAAGATTTAGCGCGATCGCTCCTTAAATTACTAGATGCTCTCGAAGACTTAGATGATATTCAAACTGTAACCCCCAATTTTGAAATGAGCGATCGATTAATGTCTTTAAGTGTTGTTTAGCAATTATGGCTGCATCTCCTATTCCGATCGTCATTAAGCTCTTTGCCGTTTATCAAGAAGCCTATGGTGTGCCTGAACTTGCCTGGGAATTCCCCCCCCATACCCCCGTTTCTGCTGTACTCGATCGCATGATTAGCGAATATCCCCAATTAGCCCCATGGCAACCCCTAACCCGGTTTGGGATTAATTTACAGTTTGTAGAGGGAGATCGAATCCTAGAATCTGGCGATGAAGTTGTCTTAATTCCTCCCGTTAGTGGAGGATAGAGGAATGGGGAATGGGAGGAGAAGCTCTCTGCCTTTCTTTCAACTGTGCTAAGATACGGAAAGAGTGCAAAAAGTCAGACCAGTAAACGGAGGGTTCATGAGGCTCAAACGATGGGAATCGCCCCGTCGCAAGGGGAGAAACGACAAAGGAAAAGGCGGATCGGCCCGCCAGCGACAACTGAAAAAACAAACCCAAATGCTACGCAAGCGCTTAAAGGGTGAACAAAAGAAGGGAGAATGTGATGTTCTCCCTTCTTTTTTGTCCCTAGGTTATACATAAAACCACGGAGGCACAGAGTACACTGGGTTTTGGATTAGCCATTGATCAGGCGTTTGATGCCGTTTTTAAGAATGGGAACGTTGAAGTTGATGAGCAATCCTAGGCGGAGTTGACGGAGTTTGAGGTAGGTCAAAAGTTGGGCTTGATGAATGGGTAGGATAGCTTCAACAGCTTTTAGCTCCACAATCACTTGATTTTCAACCAGTAAATCTAAACGATAACCACACTCCAACTGTAATCCCTTATAGAAAACAGGCTGGGCAACCTGCTGCTCAACTCGTAATCCTCGCTGCTGCAATTCATACCTTAAGCAATTTTCATAGGCAGACTCCAACAAACCCGGCCCCAACTCTCGATGCACCTCAATTGCTCCCCCAATCACCTCCCCCGATATCTTATTCAAATCACCACCTTCCATCCCTGTGTCCTCCGTGCCTCCGTGGTTTCCATATCCTCTCCCTTCCCACCCTCCATCTCAATGTCCTCCGTGCCTCCGTGGTTCATCATATCCTCTCCCTTCCCAACTAGGCCTCTTGTCCCGCATGGTAGGAGCTACGAACCAAAGGCCCAGAACGAACGTGATTGAAGCCCATATTGCGGGCAATTTCGCCTAATTTCTCAAATTCATCAGGATGCCAATAGCGCTGCACAGGGAGATGATCCAGGGAAGGGCGCATGTATTGACCCAGAGTTAGGCGATCGCAATTAACTCCCCGTAAATCCTCCAACGTCTCCACAATTTCCGCCTCCGTTTCCCCATGCCCCAACATTAACCCAGATTTCGTAGGAATATTGGCATTCAGCTCTTTCACCCACCGCAGCACATCCAAAGAACGCTCATATTTCGCTCCTCGTCGCACCGGGCGCTGCAAACGTCTCACCGTTTCAATATTATGGTTATAACAAGCCGGATTCGCTTCAGCCACTTGCACAACTAAATCCCGTTGTCCCCGAAAATCAGGAGTTAACACCTCAATTTCCGTTTCCGGATTCACTTCGCGCACCCGCTCCATTGTTTTCACAAACCATCCAGCCCCCTGATCCGGTAGATCGTCGCGAGCAACCGAGGTTAACACCACATACTTTAAGTCCAAGAGCTGCACCGATTCCGCAATTTTATCCGGTTCCTCTGGATCGAGGGGGATGGGAGCATGTCCCTTATCCACCTGACAAAAGGCACAAGCACGGGTACAAGTCGGTCCCATGAGTAAAAAAGTTGCCGTTTTTTGGCTATAACACTCAGCCCGATTGGGACATCGCCCTTCCTCACAAATAGTATAAATTTGGCGTTGCTTGATAATTTTTTGTACCGTCGATAGCTCGCTCGCTTTACCAATAGAGCGCCGTAGCCAAGGGGGAAGCTTCGCTAAAGGCGATCGCGCTCTCTTCTGGGTAGTAGCCGAAACAGTAGGAGGTGTAACCGATACATCAGATGGATTAGAATTCATGGTTAACAATCAATAGGGTTCTCAAACGACTCCAGTGATTAGGGTCAGAATTCTATTATTATTGATAGATAGAGCAGAAAAGAGAGGAATTGCCTTGATGATCTTCTAATCATCATCATGGGCGTGACCTCACCCCATTCCTCTTCTGGATTGACCTAGACCTCTGAACACCACCGTTCGCCCCCCTGCTCAACTCAGGATTGCTATTCAATCGTCACCCTTTCAAGGAGTTCATTGTGGGACATAAAATTCTAGTCATTGATGATAGTCGTGTCATCAGAGCGCGAGTCAAGGATATGTTACCAAAAGGTAACTTTGAAGTCGTTGAAGCCAAAGATGGTGAAGAAGGACTCAATTTGATCCGCCAAGAACACCCTAACTTGATTATGCTCGATTTCCTCTTACCCAAAGTCAGCGGATTTGAGGTTTTCCAGCAAATTCAGGGTAATAGCGATTTGCGTAAAATTCCTCTGGTCTTAATGTCAGGACGTAAGGAAGAGGTTACCGAAAAAATTAAAGAACCCTTTGAATTTTGGGAATTTATCCCCAAGCCGTTTGAACAAAAAGATTTGATTGCTGCTATTAAGTCAGCTATGGCTAAAGCCAAAAAACCTCGACCTGCTCTAGAGGGAGGAGACACAACGGCTGGCAATACGGGATCGACTCCTACAGGTGCTGCACCCTCAGCCGGAGCATCTGGGGCCGAAATTGCCGCCCTAAAAGAGCAAATTGAGAAAATGCAAGCCGAAATTAACGCACTGAAGAAACAAGTCGCTCAAATCGAACCGTTGAAACAACAGGTCGTGAAAATTTTCAACTTTGTTAAGCAAAAACTGAAATAATTGGGTTTTAATTGAGGTCCCGGCGACCTTCTAAGGCACGAGCGAGGGTGACTTCATCAGCGTATTCTAGATCTCCTCCCATGGGCAATCCAAAGGCGATGCGGGTCACCCGTGTAAAGGGTTTCAGGAGTTGACCGATATAGAGGGTAGTGGTTTCTCCTTCCACACTAGGACTAATCGCTAGAATCACTTCTTGGATGTTTTCTTGGCTCACTCGTTGCACCAGCGATTGAATAGTTAGTTGTTCTGGACCAATTCCATCCATGGGGGAAATTACACCTCCGAGAACATGGTAGAGTCCTCGGTATTCTCTGGTTTTTTCCAGGGCAATAACATCTCGCGAGTCTACAACTACGCACAAGATTTGGCGATCGCGATTTTGATTACGACAAATACTACATAAAGGATCGGCGGAAAGATGATAACACTTCTGACACAACCCCACTTGTTGTTTAGCATCTAGTAGAGCCTGTGCCAGAGCTTTGATTTCTGCTTCTGGCCGCTTTATCGTATGAAGAGCCAGACGTTGCGCGGTTTTTGGCCCAACACCAGGTAACCGTTGGAATTGCTCAATGAGACGAGCTAAAGGACTAGGATAAACCGTTTTCTTGCTCCTTATTCGTACAGATGCTTCTCCAGGGTAACACTGACCAATGAGCTTAAGCGAGGATTAAGAATCTTCACTCTGGGGTTGCTTTTTGGAAGGAATGGGATACCCTAACAAAATGTAGTGTTTACTTTAGGAGAGCGATTGGGTATGACGGTTCATGATTTACTGACATTGATTTTATTGCTCAGTCCTGGAATTCTTTTATCTGCTCTGGTGATGTTTACCTTTGCCGCTGGTGGATAGGATTAATCATGATTAGCTGGGGGTTTGTGAGTTCTACATCGCTCCCGCATTTTTTTGAAATAAGACCACAATTGTCTTCAAAATGAGTTTAATATCATGGAATAAACTCCAGTTTTCTTGATAGCGTAAATCCATTTGAATCACGGTTTCAAAGTCTCGGATGGACGATCGCCCATTCACCTGCCATTCTCCGGTCATACCCGGTTTCACATCAAGCCGTTGCCATTTAGGAATCTCATAGCGCTCAATTTCATCTGCTGTAGGGGGACGAGTTCCCACAAGACTCATTTCCCCCCTTAAAACATTCCAAAACTGGGGCAGTTCATCTAGACTCGTACGACGTAAGAATTTCCCCACACGGGTAACCCTCGGATCGTCCTTGTTTTTAAAAAAGGCTCCTTCTGCTTCATTTTTAACTTGATGCTTCAGAGCTTCAGCATTAGCCACCATAGATCGAAACTTCCAGATTCTAAAGCGTTTCCCCATCCAGCCACAGCGAATTTGACCGAAAAATATGGGCCCAGGATCGTCAATTTGAATGGCGATCGCAATCGGGAGAAATAGAAGTGCCGTAATCCCTAAGCCCACCAAGCTACCGATAATATCTAATAACCGCTTCAGGGGAGATCGTACCGAAGGATGAATCTTTGGAGAGGTCTGAGGAATCTCAGTAACTGGTGTTAACAGGGCATCTGTCCCCATATCAATGGTAAAGGCCTCTGTAAGTCCCGTTAATTCAAAAGCCATCTTCACTTGAGGATGAAGACTCCAAATAATCAACTCGATCTGTTGGGCACGAGCTATTTTCAAACAGCCCACTAAAGCACCAATACCACTACTATCAATAAATGTAGTTTGTCCTAAATCCAAAATCACCCGCTCAAGACCCGATTGCCGATCGCAGACCTGCTTAAAATAGTCCTTAAACGCCACTGCTTGGGTAACGGTAAAATTTTTGGATAATTGAACCAAACAACAAGCCCCAAAGGAAGTCATGGCAAACTCAGGGGGATTAACTGGATTGTTCATAAACACCTCAAGGGGAGTCTATTGCAGTTCTATTCTGTCAAAACAGAAAAAATACCCTATGGTGAAAATCAGAGGGCTGAGTCAACGGCCCTTTTTTAGAGAGCGTTTCACCGTTTCATTGGCGACTGTCATTAGGGTAGACCGAGAAATCCTTCGAGGAGAATAAAGAAACCGCACCAGGTCTCCTGGAGACCAAGCAATAGGAACTCCTGCCAATGCGAGATTACTGGCCAACTCAATTTGGCGATCGTCAATATGCTCTTTATAGCATTGGGAACGAGGAACTAAAATGTAAGGCTTGCTGGTTTGATCCAACCATTTGAGCCAATAAGGGTCACAGTGGCCAATAATCAGACGAGCCTCACCCCCCAATTGAACTAACTTCGTCTCTGGAATATCAGCAAAACAGTCTTCGCTTTCAGGCCAAACACTACAACTGCCGTATTGCACAATGAGTTCTTCCTGAATCAATTCTCGGTTCACCAGAACCTGCAACCAACTCATCAAACGATTAAAGGGATAGGGTTCAGTGCCAACTGTGGTTAGAATCATTCTTTTTAATGGCGATCGCTCTATATCGCTCTATATTGTTATAGATGCATTGATTTCCCATAATCATTTAGCCATAATTGCGATCCTATTTTAGTCAAAGATCGCTTGGGGTTTGAGGAGCAACCTACGTCATTCCTTTACCCTACTCCCCTCAAAATACCTTGGTTTGACTCCGAGGACAATCCCACAATGATTGCAGCAATCGCCTTAAACACACAAATATCCAGGATTTTAGCCCCCCTTTGAGTTCTCCGTTAATCCGGATAGAATCAGATTAACCCGAATCCAAGATTATAGTATCCTATTGAACTAAATCCAATAAATCGGGATTACTAACCAACTTAGCAACTTCTGTCAACCAAACCTATGAGTCAAACCGTTAAACACATTCAACCCTCCGGCATTTTAGATAGTACCAAAGCAGGTCAGTTTAGAGATGAAGTCAGTGCATTAGTGAAATCGGGTGCTGAGGCGATCGTGATTGACCTCAAAGAAGTAACCTTTATTGATAGTTCTGGCCTAGGGGCCTTAGTAGCTGCTTTAAAAACTGTACGCTCTGCGGGGGGAAAACTCCTGATCTGCTCCATTAACGAGCAAGTGAGGATGCTCTTTGAACTCACCAGCATGGATCGAGTATTTGAAGTCTATTCTAGCCGTGAGGAGTGCGAGAACAAATTGCAAAATCCATAAGTGCCGGCCGTTAATGAAACTTAATCTGAAGTAACGATAAGTCATCATTCAAGATGGTATTGGAATTTAATGTATAAATGCAATGGAGTAAATGATCTAACAATTCAGAGCAGAGGTGTTGATGGGTGACCAAAAACTCACTAAACGCCTCAAGTCCCCAGATTGTGCCATCGGTCTGATGAATTTCATAGACCCCATCACTAAACACATAGAGGGTACTCTGGGGTTGGACATGACACTGATGTACCCCATACTCTACTCCAGGAAACATACCAATCGGGAAACTGGGTGTCTTCAGATGTTGAACCTCTATATCCTGGTTGGGACTAGGAGATAAGAGGATAGCTGGAGGATGACCGGAGCTGGCATAGACCAGAGACTGTTCCTTTCGGTGATAAACCCCATACCAAATCGTAAAGTAGCGATCGCCTTGAGTTTCCATCTGAAACGTATCATTCAGACCCATTAGCACCTGATGGGGTTGAGAAAAATCAACCCCAGAGAGAGATTGAGAGCGCAATAAATTCAAGACAGAAACCGATAACAGGGCACTGCCCACCCCATGACCCGCCGCATCCACCACATAAATCACGAGCTGATTTTCATTGAGCCAATAATAATCAAAACAGTCCCCTCCCAATTGACGAGAAGGAATAAACCTCGAATCAATCGAAACGGACTCGTGCAAAGGGCCGGGAAGAAGTGATTTAACATAATCTGCCGCTTCTGTCAACTCTTCTTCAAGTCTCTGTTTAGCCGTTTGTAAATCTTGACTGAGTTGGTGCAGTCGTAAACCTGCCCGCACCTTCGCCCGTAACTCATTCACCTCAATGGGTTTAGACAAAAAATCATCTGCCCCGTTATCGAGACCCTGAACCCGGTCTTCCACTCCCTCACGGGCCGTCAGCAGCACAAAAAACGTCGTTGTCAAATCAGGATTAGCCTTAATGCGGCGACAAACCTCCAATCCATCCATGCGAGGCATCATCCAATCGCACAAAATCAATCCAGGGCGCAGACTGGCTGCTTGTTCTAAGCCGTCTTCACCATTCGTGGCTACGGTCACATCATACCCTTGATTCTTCAGTGCTTTGGTCAACACTAACCGAAACAAAGGGTCATCCTCTATAATCAAAACTTTGTACATGATTTAAATGTCATCAGACTGGGAGCTGGAAAATCTGACAAAAGTGAGATCGCTTTGATAGCCTATTTGATCGCTTATAAGAGATATGCTGAAAACCCCGTAAATTCATTCCGAGGATGAAGGCGAGCGGGCAGGTTTTAACCTGACCTTATGGTACAATGGGATTCACAGGAATGGTAATTAACCTGTATAAAAACCTAAATGCCTAACGGCAATCTGTACCTGGGCAATTGAAGATATGGGGTTCTATTCCATTGTTCTAGTTTTCCCCTAGGAATAGGTAAAATCTTCAAAGGGGCTAGACAACACAGGATTGAAATAAAAACCAATTTTGGAATGATCCAACTACCGAGGGGCACTCGGAAAGTAACGCTTGAGGAGAGACCTACCTCTGGGTTGAATTTCGCAAGGGATTTAGTCTAAGTGGACTCGTTGAACCAAGAATCTCCGCATCCAATGGCCGGGGAATGTCAAAAGCAGAAGCACCAAACCCGCAATTGAGTAAGAAGCGTGACCCTCGATTTAGCGTTCGTCTCTATCTTACCGATTCCAAACCAACGGTTATGATGAAATGATAGCCTTTGGGTTCGCGGGTTCAAGGGTTTGAATGCTTCTTTACCTGTGCTGATTGCCTGATTTAAGGGTTATACCATTGAAATTGCCCCATAGAGCTTATCTGCAAGTTCATTCTAATGGCCAGGCTTTATCCCATGCCTTGGCCTGGTTTGAAGAGCTTAAGCCTCCCTCCCTACCCATTCCTAAAGACACCTGGATTGAGTGTCAAACTGCATTTTATGAAGGATTAACCAATGCTGTTCGACATGCCCATCATCATTTGGCTAAAGATACGACTATTGATATTGAAGTGATCTTAGCTGCTGATTCAATCACCATATCGATTTGGGATTATGGCCAAGGCTTCGATATTGAGCAATGGCTCAGAACCCAACCTCGCCCAACCCCTGACCAGGAAGGGGGACGGGGTTGGTTTATGATGTCCGATATCGCCGATCGCCTCAGCTATACTCATACAGAGGATCGACGCAATTGTTTGAAGTTAATTAAATACTACTAGAGCAGCAAGCTTTAAAATTGGGGCGGACCAAGTGTAGTGCAATATCTCAGCTAGTCTCCAAAACACCAGATAAATAAGGAGACGACGAGGGTTATCAGTAGCCAAGGGGAAAGAGAGAGGCTTTTCAAAAGACTGATGGCTTCTAGTGCTATGAGTTCACTGCCGAAGTATCCGGCAATTAAGACGATGAGCAAAATCAGGATGGGCATTGATTGCGTTTAGGTTCAGGAAAAGATGACTCGATTTCACTTTAACTTAACGCCAATCGCTTGGGTAAACTGGCCACTAAACGTTAAGATCTACAATGATCTGTTTGATGAAGCGTTGGATACTTTCAATCGTGCTAAGTAATCTTGTTGCTGACTTCCGTATCATCTTCGATCGCGATCCCGCTGCCCGAAATTGGCTGGAAGTCCTGTTTTGCTACCCTGGACTACAAGCGCTACTGTTTTATCGCTTGGCCCATTGGCTCCATGTCCTTGGACTTCCGTTTATTCCCCGGCTGATTTCCCATCTGGCTCGTTGGTTTACGGGGATTGAAATTCACCCAGGAGCGACCATCGGTAAAGGAGTTTTTATTGACCATGGTATGGGTGTTGTCATTGGTGAGACGGCGATCGTCGGAGACTATAGTCTAATCTATCAAGGGGTAACTCTGGGCGGAACGGGTAAGGAAAGTGGTAAACGCCATCCTACCCTGGGCGAAAATGTAGTGGTGGGTGCGGGAGCTAAGGTTCTCGGTAATTTGTTAATTGGAAATAATGTCCGCATCGGTGCGGGATCGGTGGTCTTGCGGGATGTACCTTCCGATTGTACGGTGGTTGGTATTCCAGGACGTATTGTTTATCGTTCTGGGGTTCGGGTTAATCCCCTAGAACACGGACGACTGCCAGATGCGGAAGCAGAGATGATTCGCACTTTGGTAGACCGAATTGAGCAATTGGAAGAACAGGTGCGTTCGCTTCAGGAAAGTAAGGGCGTTAGCCTAGAGAGCCAAGGTGTTAGTTCAGCGAGTTGGGATTCCTGGAATCAGTCTGTTGTGCAGGAGGAGGAATTAGAGTCCCCATCCCATCGCTCTAATTACAGCAATTGTGCCCTGAAGGATCGAGCGCTTGAAGAGTTTTTAGATGGATCGGGGATTTGAAGCAAGGAGTCATGGGCGATCTCTTAAGGATTGAGGGATCGCTCGCTCCAATCACCATCCGGTTGCAACTGATAGTGTATCCTTTGTGGGGGAGACTCTTGTAAATCAACAAGATCGACTTCAATGGGCTGGAATAGGACTAGGACAAAATTGGGTAAGGGAGTCTCAGGATTGGGATACGTTCCTGGAAAACCGTTTTTGTCTCGGTTGGTTCCACAAGCGGGCCAGGTAAATTGTTGCCGAGTGGCATCCGAGAGCTGTTGCCAAACTTGGCTTCTTTTTGACAGAAGAAAAGAATTATCAGTATTTTCATCAATACAAGTGGTTTGGGCTGAAATCCTAAATTGCTGGCGTGTGAGGCTGAAATACCAACAAATTTCGGCCCAAGGACTGTGATGCAATTGATGTATTTTATCGCTGCGGTTATCAGTGACGATTTGGAGTTGATGGGTGGAGTCGAGAAATCCTCGAAATACAACACTCCGATTGGCGGGTTTCCCGTTGGAGCGGATGGTAGCCAATTGAAAGTAACGGGATTCTGGACGATCTCGGCGATCCTTTAAGGCTTGCTCTAGGAGCGATCGCCAGGGGGGACGATGGGAAAATGAGGCGGACATAGGGAAAGGAAGACACGGAAAATGGGATTATTTTAGCGAATTTATGGCGATCTGAGGCTCCATCATCCATCTATTATTGGCAGCAGATATCAATTGGAGCTAAACCCGTTGAGGTTATACAAGCCTGTTGTTTAATTTGGTCTTGACATTCAGGAACGGATAAACGTTGACCCATAGCGATGACTAAAGCTTGATAGGCCTCCCACTGGTTTTCAATTAAGGTTCGGGCTTGTAATTTAGCCCATTTTTGCTTAGGGGTAAAATCAACAGTTGTAGGGGAATAGAGTTTCAAGAGCATGTTGAGGTTTTGTCGGTCATCTGCTCCGCCTTCAGCATTACCATGAACGAGTTCTTCGGCTGCAACACCGGCCATCCATAGGAGACAATAGCGGTCGATCCATTGTTGGGTGAGAGCTGTGGATTTAAGTTGTTCAGTTATGGCTTCTCGATCGAAACTTACGCCTGCTTGTCCTCGTTGCCCCGCTCTCAGGGCTTCCCAGGGATTGAGGGTATAGCCAGTAATGGGAATATCGAGAAGAGTGGCGACGAGAAAATGACCGGCTTCGTGGTGTAAGAGGCGATCGCGATATGCAGGCGATAAACTGGCAATTAAGCCTAACCCTAGATTACTGCCTTGGCCTTGCCATTGGAGGCTATCGATCGCCATAAATCCCAAAATTCCAAAGGCTATTATTGCTGGAATTGCTGGATTTAAATGGATTATGGGCCCCAATAGACTCGACAGGGTTAGGGTAAAAACGGCGATCGCGATCAAATTTAAGCTCAGTTGATTCATGAATTTCTCTCGATAACGAATAATTTCTCCTTATTCCTCTGATGCTTCGTCAGTCTGGAACTCCTCTCGGGCCTTATAAAACGTCTCCAAACTATGGCGATCGCCGACAAAACGCCAGTGCCAGGGTTCATAGCTAATGCCTTGAGGATTATTTCGGGGAAAGGACAACTCAAAACTATAATAAGCGGCATTTTCTTCTAACCACTTAAAAGCAGAAGTATTCTCAAACTCTGGAGAAAAATCAACTGCCGGTACATAGCCATCGCCAATATCGATGGCATACCCAGTATGATGCTCACTATAACCTGGAGGAGCGCTTACTTCTGCCCGTTGAGTTGCGACTTGTCCTCGTTGAGCTTTAACGTCAAAAAATAAATACTCCTGATCGTTTAAGCTACGAAAGGCAGACAAAGGAACCAACACCACTCCATCTCTTTGGGCTGCATTCACCATCTGTTGGAATTTAATCGCTGCCATTTTTCGTAATCGTAAACTACCATCAGCGGTAATCGCCATTAAATCATCCACTGGGGCTTCTTCATAAGCCAAATGACCCAGTAAGTTCCCTCGATCGGGCGTTGTTGGGTTTTCAGCCTCTTCAGCTCTATCTTCACCCAACTCGTTGGTTTCTGTGGCTGAGGATAGGGGAACTCTAGACTCTGAGGCAGTGTTTGGGGTAAGGAAATTACTACTGAAAATGAAAATACCGGTGCTGAGGGCGATCGCCACTCCTGCAAATCCGATCCACATTCCGCGCCCAGAACCCGATGATGCAGTTTCTTGCACCTCAGCCACCGGTACAGGAGTATCCCGTAAAGCTTCTGGGATATCATCGGTAATTACTTCTTCCTCCTGGGAGGTGAAAAAATTGGGTAGATTTTCACTCATCGGTGACTTACTCCAACACGGAATTATTCTTCTTAACCTTACCAAAGATTAGGGATTTAGATCCAAATCAAGATAATTAAAGCACAAAAACACACGGACAAATTGATGCTTTTAGGGCGAATTTCGAGCGACCTAGAGCGATCCAAATCACTTGAGAAGAGCGATATCAATCACAGTTAAAATGCTAGATATCGTTGATAGTAAAGTGAAGATGACTCGTGTATGGACTGATTATGTTAAGAAAACACCAAATCCTACCTGGAGCGATATCCGAAATTCTAGTTTCTGCACGAGAAACGGGGGTGTTAACTCTGGCCGATCGCTATGGTCTTATGGCTGCTACCTTAGATGAACTCTTAACGGAAGAAGATGAGCGATCGATGAATCGGTTATTGCGATCGGTGATCAAAGGAAAAGTGAAGATCAGCCCTGAAATTTCGGCGGTTTATTATCCTCCTTACCCCACGTTATTTCATCGCACCAATGCGGTTTATGTCTCCCCCAAGTCTTCTGTCGCCTGAGAATTCATGTGAGTTTGTTTTTCGGCTTCTAGTTTAGGTTGAATATAAAGATTTTCCAAGAGGGTTGCCCCCCCTGCCACCCAAGGGGGCACAATTAAGGCCCCAATAATTCCTAAGACTTGAGTTCCACCAAGGACGGCTAGTAATTGATAGAGAGGATGAACGCCTACCGATGAGCCAACCAGGAAGGGATCGAGAATATAGGTTTCTAGATTTTGAATAATCACAAAAAATAATAACACCCATAAGAATGCCCAGCCCCCGGAAGCGATCGCTACTACGAGGGCGGGAATAGCGCCTAAAACCGGGCCGATAAAGGGGATTAGGTTGGTGACTCCGGCGATCGCTCCTAAACCGAGGGAAAATTCACGTAATCCCAGGATACCCAAGCCTAGAGTTGTGACAATGCCTAGGATAAAAGAAACGACTAACCGACCGCGAATATAGCTACCCATACGGTAACTAATAGTGGGAATTTGGGCCGCAACCTTGGTGTCCCAAGGTTCAGGCAGTAGACGCACCAAACTATTAATTAAAGTTTGGCTATCGGCGACCATATAACCGGAAATAAAGAAAGATAAAATTAAGCTAAAAACTCCTCCAATAATGCCTCGCGTAATGCTATACGATCGCAGTACCAATTGTTGACTTGAGCGGATCAACCAACTGGTGATTTGTTGAAAATCTACAAGTTCAAGGAGTTCGGGAGGTGTATTTGTCCAATTGTTGAGTGAATCTTCCGCTAATTGTAAGAGGACATCAGCATAGGAGGGGAGTTTTTGCAGCAAACGCTCAATTTGCTGAAAGACAGTTGGGCCGATTAATAAGCCCAGACCTGTTAATCCAAAAATCAGGGTAAGATAAACTAAAATTACACCTAACCATCGGGGAATGCGTAAGTGTTCCGCCGCATCTACTAAGGGAGCAATAGAAGCGGCAAGCACAATCGAAATCATTAACAAAAGCACGAGTCCCCGTAATTGCCAAAATAAGACAATTAACAAAACCGAGAGTAAGGTTAATAGGAACGTGGATAGGGAAAAAGCAATCCGTTGTTCGCGCATAACTAGGAAATAGGGGATAGGAAATAGGGAATAGGAAATAGGGAATAGAAAAAAACAATTTTCCCGCTTTAGGACATTAATTGCGATGCCATTGGGTAATGCCACCGGGTTGATCGATAAGCGTAATGCCTTGGCTTTGTAAGTCATCGCGAATGCGATCGGCTTCGGCAAAGTTTTTGGCTTTGCGGGCGGCTTGTCGAGCGGAAATTGCTTCTTCAATTTCGCGATCGCTCAGTTGCGATCCTGGAGACTCAGGTGTTCCCTCCGGTTCCACTTCTAACCCCAACACTTGAGAGAGGGTAACTAAGGTTTTCCATTGTCGATATAACTGCTCTGGATCAACCTCCGTTTTACCTTCATGAACCAAGCGATTATTTTCTCGGTTCAATCCTTTGGCTAATTCAAATAATACGGCTAATCCGCCTGATGTATTCAGGTCATCATCCATCGCACTGTTGAAAATCGCCAGACTTTCGGGGTTGAGATCTTCCCGGTTGACTTGCTTGTTGAGATCCCATGCCCAGGTTGACCCCTGTTTATAGCCAAAGGATAATCCCTCTTTGAGGGTATTCCAAGCACTTTGAGCCGAGGAGATCGCCTCCGCGGTAAAATCAATCGGTTTACGGTATTGGGCCTGAAGCACAAATAACCGGAGTGCCATTGGTTCTGGCCCCTCTTCCGAGTCCAACAAATCCCGAATCGTCGTAAAATTACCCAAAGATTTGGACATTTTTACCCCATTCACCGTCACAAACCCATTGTGTAACCAATAGTGAGCCAAGGGTTGACCCGTCACTACTTCCGACTGCGCGACCTCATTCTCATGGTGGGGAAACACCAGATCTGCACCCCCACAATGGATATCAATCGTCTCTCCAAAACACTCCCGTATCATTGCCGAACATTCAATATGCCATCCAGGGCGACCTTTTCCCCAGGGAGAGTCCCAACTCGGTTCATCGGGTTTTGCGCTTTTCCATAGGGCAAAGTCAAAGGGGTCTTTTTTCTTTGTGTCTTCTGCACTTTCTCCTACTCTTCCCGATGCTCCCGCTTGCATCTGGTCAAACTTGCGCCCGGAGAGCTTCCCATAGTCCTGAAACTGATGTACTTGGTAATAGACATCGCCCTCGGAAGCATAGGCATATCCTTTGGCTTCTAATTCATGGATCAGGCGTAAAATGCCATCCAGGGTATGGGTTGCCCTGGGATATTCATCGGCTTCCAGGACATTGAGGCGAGCCATATCCTCAAAGTAGGTTTGGGTATATTTTTCAGAGACTGCTTCCATGGTTGACCCGGTTTCTCTGGCACGGTTGAGAATCTTATCGTCAATATCGGTAAAATTCTGTACGTAGCACACCTGATAGCCTCGCCATTGCAAATAGCGCCGTAGGGTATCCCAAGCAATGTAGGACCGTGCATGACCGAGGTGACAGTAGTCATAAACGGTGACTCCACAACAATAAATCCGTACTTTCCCTGGTTCTAGGGACTCGAAGGGTTGTTTACTGCGCGTGAGGGTATTGGTCAACGTTAGGGTCATGGGGCGATTGCACACTCTTTAAGGGGTCAGCCCTCATCATACCAAATCTGGTTTTATTCCCGCGATCGCAGAGAAAACAATCAAGGGGTCGTTGGTGGAATAACTTGAACATAGGGATAATTGAGTATTTTCCGATCAATCGTCACAATAGAAGCATCAGATAATCTGGCTGTGGCAACAATGATTCTATCTGCTGGATCTTTGTGAAAATCACCGGGTGAGGATCATTTACTTACAATTCCAAGTTAATACATAATCCAATCCGTAAACTGTAGAATTCATAGACCGTCAAGCGATCGCCCTAAAGTAGACCTCGATAGCGGATAAACACTAGAATCACTGCCCATGAGCCTAAAGCCACTTTTAGGGCAACTAAGATATTCAGAACCGGAATCATACCACCGCTTAGGAGTGTACCTAACTCTCCTTGGGGGAGTTGTAGACCGACTAATACGATCGCGGCTAATACAATAAAGACTAAAACGGAAATCTTTTCCCAGGTGGATGCTCTCCAACGTTCATAAATCTCTTCCATCCGTTCGGAAGGCGAGGTAATCGCAATTAAACCGATCGCCGTTCCACCCGCGACACCGGCAGCAAATCCGCCTCCTGGACTCAGATGACCTCGGATGGCTAACTCGATACAGACCAAAGCGGATATAGTTGCACCTAAACGAGCTAAAACGATCGAAGGTTGGTCGGTAAACTGGCGAACTATGGCTGAAGGTTGCTCATTGGCTAATAAGAATTTTGCTCCCATAATGGCGATCGTAAACACCACTACTTCAAATATCGTATCGTAGATCCGATTTCTAAAGATAATTCCGGAAACAGCGTTGGGGATGCCACTATCTGCAACCACAGACTCGACAATCGAAATCTCGCCCCCCTCGAATGTGGGATCTTGCATCACTAACATTTTGACTAAAAAGATAATGCCTGCTACCAAATAAAGCCATTTCATCTGCTGTTTTTCCTCCACGGATCGCCATTTCGCTTGAACTTTGCCATGAATTGGTCAAGGGGCCCCTTGTTCGTCTTTTGCCTAACCCTACACATGATTTTTCATCGATAAACTGGTTACTTCACTGGGTAATTCAGTCTGCATAATCTCATAAAGTCGCTCTACCCGAATGGTTGTATGGTAGGGTTTTGTCTCTTGACTGGCTGAAGAGGAAATACAAGTGGCGTGAATTTCCTTATCCATCAGCGCCTGATGTAGACTGGCATCATCGCTATAGGAAACCAGATCTAGGCGCATATGATATTTATCTAAGGTTTTCTGTAAGCTGTTAATTAAGGCTTCAAATTGGGGATTTTCCTTCTCCATGTCTTCAGAAATCGTGCCCAGACGCATCACTAAAGACGATCGCACAGCTACCGCATATAAAGTAATGGCTAACATTGTCCCCACTAGAGCTTCTGTTAAGGCCACATCTGCCCCACCTAACACGGCATACACCAGTGCTGCTACAGCTCCCAAGATCCCCCGAATGACTAGGGCATGGTAGGGATTCTTTTGCAGAACCACTAGACCTGCGGCTAATGGCAATAGGGCAACAATTAATAATAGAGAGATATCAGTCGTCATCATTTCCCCCACTGGAACAAGAGGCTAAAACATATCCTATCGGTAATAGAGAGATTATGGCACTCAAATACAACAATCATTGCCAAACCATCCAGAATAGAAACAACAACATTAAATTCATCATGCCGATCAGATGGTCAAGCGTTTCGAGCGTCTGAGGGAGTTTAACGGTTGAGTTACGAAAGATGATGAAGTAGGCAAGCCAACCCAGGGCGATCGTGACGAGGGGTTTGGCTATGTTTGCCAGGGTATAGGTCTGATAATTAAAGGCGTTTGCGCCGATGAGTCCACTGATTAAAATGACCACTGCCAACCAGAAACCGATGGATAGCTTTTGAGTGTCCTCTTCTGACCTTTCATGGGGCAAAAAGATGAATTGTCCATAGACGGTTGCTGTTCCCACGGCAGCGAAACTCATGCCCAGCATTTGCCAAGGGATCAGGTTTTTCAGGGTTAGGACTTTAGCGCCAAAACCGGCAAGTAGGGGACAACCACAGATGGATAAACTTGCCAAGTTGAGGGCGATCCACAGGGAATTGGCCATGGGTTTTTGTTGCAATTCTTTTAGGTTACGACTGGGTAAGTTACCCCCAATTAGGAATAGGGCAGATTTGGCCAGTCCGTGGGTAAGAGCATATAATCCTCCCACTTCCGGGGCTACAAGGACAAAGCCCAATTGGGAAATTGTACTCAAGGCTAACATGCGTTTGATGTCTTTTTCAAATAGGGCATACCCTACACCTAATAGGGCAGTAGCTACGCCAAAGAAGCGTATGATGGGGTCAATTTCTTCTAAAGTCAGGGCGCAGCGCACTAGGGGAAAGGCTGCAGTTTTGACGACGACTCCTGAGAGGATGGCAGAAACAGGGGTTTCTGATTCTGAGTGTGTCAGGGGTAACCAGAATCCGGGGACAAAGATACCGCCTTTGGCTAGAAGTGCGAGGAAGATCAGGGCAATGGCTTCAGCGGGAGCGTTGATTAAACCGGTTAAAGCGAAGGAGTTGTTTGCTTTATAGACGAGGATGGCTCCAACTAAGTACAAGAGCATGACGGTATTACTAAGCAATAGATACCGCAGTCCTATCCAGATGGCGCGATCGCTTCTTGGATAGGAAATCAGCAGAAATGCGGCGATGGTCATCACTTCTATGCCGACATAGATACTCAGCCAGTCAGCACAGACAAAGACTGAGTTGATACTGCCCTGTAAAACCATAAGCTGAGTATAAAAGAAGGCGCTTTTGTTACTCCGCCAACAGTAGAGCAGCACCGCTACACAGACGAAAGCATTAGTTAAGATAAAGAAGGCACTCTGTTGATCGGCGATCAGGGTAACTCCGAAATTATCGAGCAATTCCAGGACAATGGGTTCGGGTTGCTGAAATACGAAGGTCGCATAGGCAAACGAGACTAGGGTCGTCCCAAAGGCCAGAAACCAATCGAGCCTTGGTAGGAGATAAATTCCTAAGCCAACAATCAAAGGGAGGAGAAGCCAAGCGATTGTGAGGATGGTCATGGTGTGTAGTTTTTCCCAATCTCCTTGGTTTCTAATAATGCCACCGGTACGGACCCATTATGATGTTATGTATAATACCCAATCTACCAGAGTGGAAAATAACCAGAAAAGGCCAGAGGGTCATGATTAAATATCACTCGTCATCATTTCCCCCACTGGAACAATAGGCTAAGACATATCCCAAAACGGTATTCCAAATGGCGAGAGAAATAATACCCAATACCAGTAAGGGCCATTCTCTGGGAATTTGCAGGAGCAAACCGATAATCATACTCATGGAACCGAGGGTATCAGCGACAGAGAGACTATGGAGTTTAAAGAGAACGGAGCGATCGCCAATTAAAGGAAAGGTTCCCCAAAACCAGAACACTATCCCCACTCCCATACAGATATAACTCAAGGTTGTAATCATCCCTCCCCCACTCGTTTAATTACATGAGCTAACAACATTAATGCTGCATTCCCTACACTTAAGATGATGATGCCAACCACACCTAGCATTAAATCATCGCGTAATACCGAGACAATTAAAATCATCATTGAAGTTTTGGTCGCAATGCTGGCAAAGGCCAACATTTTCTGCCAAATATCACTATCTTGACAAGCCTCATACATGGGAATTAACAGTGCAAAAATCATCAAAACCAAAATTACAGTCATCTTTTAAAAGTCTCCATCCCCATATCTCTAAGTCTCCCGATCGCTGTGTCTGTGCCTCCTTCGACTCCACTCAGGGAGCGTTTGTCTCTGTGCGTCCCCGCCTTCTTCGTCTCACCCAATGAACTTCATACGACCCCCTAGCGTGATACTTCACCACGATGGTTTTGGGGGTAAAGGTAATTACGAAAATATCTAAAAAGATCAATCCGGGAGTCCGGTTGGGTTTAACTTGCTCCAGGGTGGTTTCTTCTTCTTGATGGGGACGAACCATCAACTCGATCGCTTCTATATAAGCTTGAGGAATGGCGACCGCAATCTCCCAAAGAGCGTGTAACCAATCTTTGAGGACTGCTGGAGCAGTCACCGATCTCGGTAGGAGAAAGGCTACGGCTACGCCAATAACAATATTGGCTAGGCTCAGATCGGAGGTGAGCAAAAACCAGATTGTCAATCGTAGTATCAGATCCAGATATCCAATCATGCCCACACCATCCAGAACAGCAGCAACAACATTAAACTCATCATCCCCATCAGATGATCGAACTGTTCCAGCATTCGGGGCAGTTTGACCGTTGCGTTGCGGAAGATGAGAAAGTAGGCGACCCAACCGAGAGCGATCGTCACCAGGGGTTTAACAATATTGGTTAGGGTATAGGCTTGATAATAGACTACGTTTGCTCCCACCAGTCCTCCAATCAAGACCACGACAGCTAACCAGAAGCCAATGGATTGCTTTTTATCCTCTTCTTTTGCCGCTTGATGGGGTAGAAAGATGAGTTTGGCAAAGGAAATAGAGGTTCCCAAGGCAGCAATATTCATGCCGATGATTTGCCAAGGCATTAGGGTTTTCATCGTGAGGACTTTCGCGCCAAAACCGGCAAGTAGGGGAAAACCGGAGATGGAAAAACTGGCCAGGGTTAAGGCAATCCACATGCGATTGGGAATGGGTTTATGTTTCAATTCTTTTAGGTTACGACTCGGTAAATTCCCTCCAATTAGGAAAAGGGCAGATTTCACCAATCCGTGGGTGAGGGCATAGAATCCTCCGACTTCGGGGGCTGCGAGGATAAAGCCCAATTGGGAAATGGTGTGAAAAGCTAACATCCGTTTGATGTCTTTTTCAAATACGGCATACCCAACTCCCAATACGGCAGTGCCCACGCCAAAGAAGCGCACGATGGGTTCAATGTCTTCTAACATCAGGGCACAACGTACGAGGGGAAAAACGCCAGCTTTCACCACTACCCCTGAGAGCATCGCAGAAACGGGGGTTTCGGATTCCGAGTGCGTTAGGGGTAACCAGAGTCCAGAGATAAAAATACCGCCTTTGGCAAGCAATCCGAGGAAAATTAAGGCAATGGCTTCGGTGGGAGCATTGGTTAGGCCAATGAACGCAAAAGAGTTGTTGGCTTGATACACTAGGATTGCGCCCACAAGATAGAAGAGCATAGCCACATTACTGACAAATAGATAGCGTAGCCCTACCCAGATGGAGCGATCGCTTCTCGGATAAGTAATCAGGAGAAATGAAGCGATGCTAATGACTTCTAAGGCGACATATAAAGTAATCCAGTCCGCACAGATAAAGGCTGAATTTACACTACCCTGTAGGATAATGAGCTGAGTATAGAAAAAGTAACTTTTGTTGCTTCGCCAACCGTAAAGCAACACTGCCATACAGACTAAGGCATTGGTTAAAACAAAGAAGCCAGTCTGATGATCGGCGATCAGGGTTACCCCAAAACTATCCAGGAGTTCCAGGGGAATGGGTTCAGGTTGCCGAAATACAAATGTGGCATAGGCAAGGGAGACGAGAGTTACCCCAAAGGCTAGAACCCAATCAAGCCTCGGTAGGAGGTAAATCCCTAATCCAACAATAAAGGGAAGTGCAAGCCAGGCGATAGTTAAAAAGTTCATGGTGTATAGTTTTTCTCAATCGCCTTGGTTTCTAATGTGGGGTTATCTTTTGCCAGTTTCATCACTCCCACAAGCATCAGCGCTTGAATCGAAAAGCCAATTACAATTGCCGTTAAAATCACTGCTTGTGGCACAGGATCGGCATATTCAACGGTTTTGGTGGGATCGAGAATAGGGGTAAACAGCCCTTCTCGTGAGGCGATGAAGATATAATAGGCGATCACTCCGGTACTCATTACGTCCATGGAGATGATCTTCATAACAAGGTTCTTTTTCAGGATAATGCCGAAAAATCCGAATAATAGGGTAATTAGGATGCAGGCTTCTAACATCGACAGGGCTTAGGGGGTCAGGGAAATGGGCTATGCTCTGGAAAGCTTTTTAATAAGAATACACAATTTCTGGTCGTTGAGAACCATTAGGGACTTAAGTTATTCGTAAGGAAAACCATTGGTTATCATTGATGTAGCGATGATGTAGCGATCGCCTCTCCATTACCGATTACCAAGACAAAACCCTTTTAAGGTAAACTCTATAAACCAATTGGTTCTCAATCTTGAAGCTTTTCCATGAGTACGCCCACCCTTCCTATTTCGCGAAAAAAGCTATGGTTAGCTGCCATTAAACCACCCATGTATAGTGTTGCTGTCATTCCCATTGGAGTAGGCAGTGCCGTTGCTTTTGCGGAAACAGGAAGCTTCAATTGGGCAATTTTTATCACTTTTATTACGGCAGCTATCCTCATTGTAGCCTGGCTGAACTTAACTAATGATGTATTTGACTCTGAAACGGGAATCGACGTTAATAAACACCATTCTGTTGTTAATTTAACCGGCAATAAGACCTTAGTCTTTTGGATCGCCAATGGACTCTTAGCGATCGCTGCCCTAGAATTGATCTTGATTACCTGGTGGCAACATAATCCGATGATTCTAGAACTAATTGCCTTAGCGGTTTTTCTGGGCTATACCTATCAAGGACCGCCCTTTCGTTTGGGTTATTTAGGTTTAGGAGAAATCATCTGTTTTATTACGTTTGGCCCCTTAGCTGTTTCTGCTGCATACTATTCCCAACACGCCACTTGGTCAACTGCTAGCCTGAAGGCATCCATTATTATTGGCCTTACCACCAGTATTATTTTATTCTGCTCCCATTTCCATCAAGTGGAAGACGATATCGCCGCTGGAAAACGCTCTCCCATTGTCCGTATTGGTACAACAAAAGGCGCTCAACTGCTGTTGGCTGCTTGTGTAGCTGTTTTTGCGGCGATCGCCCTTTTCACTATTGAAGGATATTTCCCCCAATGGGCAGCCTTAAGTTTCCTCAGTATCCCCGTTGCCGTGCAACTATGTCACCATGTTCTAACTTATCATGACCAACCGGAACAAGTGAAAAACTGCAAGTTTATTGCCGTTAATTTTCACTTTATCAGTGGAGTTTTATTGGGTTTAGGATTTATTTTAGGATAGGTGATATAGCTTTGAATCATATGTAGTTAATAATTTTCGTTTACCAAATTGATTCCAGATTTAATATAAATCCAGGTAAAACTGTCTCTCCAGACAACCGATCTGGAGCGTCTAACACTTCAACTTCTTGATTCGGACGATAAACTTCCACTTTCCGCGATAAAGGAATAATAAGCCAGGCTAAACGAGTGCCATTGTCTAGATATTCTTGCATTTTCTGTTGCGTCACTTTTAAACTGTCACTTGGGGACAGTAATTCGATCGCAAAATCTGGACACAAGGGAAGAAACTTCTGCTGTTCTGCTGCGGTTAACTGTTGCCAACGCTCTAAGGGTATCCAAGCAACATCTGGAGAGCGTTCTGCATCGTTGGGTAACTTAAAGCCAGTAGAGGAATCGAAAACTATACCCAGTCTGCTTTGCCCATTCCATACCCACAGTTGTGCTGTGATTGCGGCATTACACTTTCCTGTTTCTCCTCCTGTTGGTGACATGATAATTAAATCTCCATTGGCATTGCGCTCAAATTGCAAGTTCTGATTGTCCTGACAGAGTTGGAAAAATTGCTCGTCAGTCATTGTAATCGAGTCTAAGTTGAGTGTATAAGCCGTCATAGTGTGTCGAGGGTGAGGAATGGGTAATCGACGAACTGTTGTTTGAATCGTTATAAACTAAACTTCACATAATCGCTCAACCAAGCAATCACTTCTTCTCCTAAGCGCACGTCATTTAAGCGGTCAATTTCCCGAATACCGGTGGGACTGGTGACATTAATTTCCGTCAAATAGCCGCCAATGACATCTAATCCAACAAAATAGAGGGCATTTTGCTGTAAAACTGGGGCTAATTGGGAACAAATCTCTTGTTCTCGGTCGGTGATTTCTGTCTTTTCTACTTCTCCACCGACGGCCATATTATTGCGGAATTCTTCAGTTCGGGACACCCGATTGACTGCACCAATCGGCTCTCCATTGAGGAGAATAATTCGTTTATCTCCGTCCTTGGCTGCTGGTAAAAATTGCTGTACCATCACTGGTAATGTCCCGTTTTGGGTACTGAGTTCAATCAGGGAGTTGAAATTGCGATCGCCGCTCTCCAATATCAGAATCCCTTCCCCCGCTTTGCCTCCCAGGGGTTTCATGATTGCTTTTCCGTGAGTTTGGACAAACTCGCGAATGGCGGTTTTATCTGCTGTTACCTGGGTTTCGGGGATCAAGTGGGGAAATTGGAGCGCATACATTTTTTCATTGGCATTGCGCAACGCTTTGGGATTATTCAACACCAGGGTTTTTTGCGGGTCAACATAATCTAAAATATAGGTGGCATATAAATAGGAAATCGTCACGGGTGGATCGGTGCGCATAAACACTGCATCCATCTCTTCTAGGGGACGAACAACTGGGTTTTCGACTTGAAACCAGGGATGAGTCGCCACCCAATGATCTTCTTTTAATTCGACTGGGGTTAAGTGGAGCGGAGATAGTTTTGCCCAAGCTTTACCGGATCTGACTTCTAAGTCTTGAGCTTCAGTAATCCAAACGTGATGGCCTAGTTTTTGAGCGGCTTCCATCATCGCCACACTGGTATCATGGCAAGGATCGAGGCGGTGAATGGGGTCGATAATGAAGGCAAAATCCATGGTTTTCAATTAATCATTAAAAATTGGGTTAGTTAGGGAGTTCGGAAACTTGGGGGGAAGTTTGGCCGATTTTGGGTTCGGTTCCGGCTAAGAGGCGTTCGATATTGCTGCGGTGTCGCCAAATGACGTATAAGCCGCCCATAATGCCAAAGATTTCATAGGCGAGGGGTTGGTGGAAGGCTGCCATGAGGGCAGAGACGGCGATCGCCGCACTCATCGAGCCGAGTGATACAATTCGGGTAATGCCGATGACGCTGCCAAACACGGCAAAGGTGAGCAAACCCACCGGCCAATATAAAGCTAACAATACCCCTAAACTGGTGGCGGCTGATTTTCCTCCTTTACTCAAGGATTTTCCTTCGGGTTGATTCCAGATTAACCAAATGGATAAACTATGGCCAAACAAGGCTAAAAATCCGGCTAACACTACTATCCAGGATTGCCCTTGCTCATCTAAAGTCAAAATCTGCCATTGATAGGCAAAGCGCACGAGAAAAATTGCCGCTACTCCTTTCAGAACGTCCACCAATAGCACGGTTAACGCCGCACCTTTGCCTACTGTTCGCAATACATTGGTTGCGCCGGTGGAACCCGAACCCGATTCGCGAATATCAATGCCTTTGAGTGCTTTGGTTAACCAATATCCCGTGGGAATAGAACCCAACAAATAAGCCCCAATCAAGACACCAACGGCGATCGCCCCTTGCATAACTTCACCTCTTTCTCGATCTACTTTATCTAACGTTCTCATCCCACTGTTCCCTTCGACTCCGCTCAGGGAACAGGGAAACCTTACCAATTATCAATCATCGGGGGTGCTTCCGGATTCGGTGCAAAGGCCAACCATAGGGGAAACTGCAACATCGACACGCTCACTTTATCCTCAGACTCATCAATAATAATCAGAGGCAGTTGCTTCTGTTGGGTAATTCGGTCTGCTTTTACGGCTAAGGGTTCAGGTGCTTCAAACATAGTAATCCCTCTGTCCGAGCTAAAATCCATGCGAGAGATACCCAAACAATCCTGTAAACCCCGTCGCCATTCGCCCAAGCGCTCTGGAGTATTGACTAAAATCAACGGTCTGAGGCGATCGCCATATAAACTATAGACGACTGAAATTACTGCCGAGGATACCAAAATATTTTGTAGACGAGACCCCATGGTACGTACTGCACCCCGTCCCCCTTGGGTAAAGAACCACTGGGATACCCGTTCTGCATGGATGGGTTCAAATGTGCGCCGCAGTTGCCAAGCTGGGCCATAATAATCTGGACGGGTGCGATACTGATCCAATAGATGGCGAATTTGCCGCACTTGATCGCCAAACTTCGATTTGGCAAATTGGGGATTTTCTAATTCTGGGGGGCGTTCTGGTTCTCGACGCGATAAGGCTTCGCCTCGCTCGCGCGATCGCATAATCGGCACTTCCACTGGAGCGACGGGTTCGCGAGCATCTGCCCCTAACTCTATATTTTCCGCCGCACTGGCCAAATCCTGCAAGCTACCGACCAAATAATCCTTAAATCCCTGAACGCGGATAGCGAGATCCTGGGAAACGCCAGCGAAGCTCGTCCGCATTTCTGCACGGATGCGCTCTGCACGTCTTTCTAGTTTTTCAATCGTAACTTCTAGCTTATGTTTGCGATGTTCTAGCTCACTTAAACCCGCTTGTACCAATTGTCCCATGGCTGATTGCTGGGCTGTCAGTTGCTCTTGCAGGGTTTCGGCTTCCTGTCGCAGTTCCTCCACCTGGTTTTGCAGCGCTTGCTCAGTAAACCGCAGATCCTCAATCCGCGCTTGCCATTCATCCACTTCTTCATCCCTGGGGGGTTCCGAGTCTTGTTCCTCCACTCCTTCACCCTGATCTAGTTGATCTAGTCCCCCGTCTGTGGCTGCTATTTCTTCACGGGGTTCGGGATGATCGGGGGTTTTGGTATCAAGCTGAAGCGGAAGTAAGCTATCTCCCGTTTCACTCTTTTGATTTTCTATGGTTTCATCTTCTGTTTTCCGATCGCCATGGCGATCGCCATTTTCCCCCGTCTCTTGAGAGGCTGAGGGTTGAGGAACGTCAGATTCAGGAACGGGGGTTGAAGAGGTTTCGGGGTTGGAGTCCCAAGGATTCAATGGATCGGTATTCATCAGTTATTCATCAGTTCTACAGGTATTAACGAGAACGGGGACAGCGTTCTTCCAGAGTGCGCTTGAGGGTTGAATAGTCAAAGATTATGGGGACAAAATGGATACTCTTAACTTCTTTGAAATAGAACAAGATGGGCAGTTTGTCCCAGAAAATCTCCCAATTTTGCCAGTCTTGGTAAGGAAATTGGCGAATTTGTTTGTCGGAACGGTAAACCTCAAGAGCCGTTGGAGTAAAGGTGAGCCGGATAGTGGTGGTTTGTAGGGTTAAGAATAACCCAAAGAGGGCGATCGCCCCACCTAATCCAATTTGCACGGCTGCTAGAGGAATCGCCAACAGCACCAGCACTAAGGGTATCCGGTAACTGGGCTTCAGGGTAACCGTTTCTAGGGTGGTGCTTGAGGTTGAAGATGAAAAGGGAGTTGAGGTCATCACAAAGTTCTAAATCACCTATGGTTGACTATTTTATCGTGCCCTGGCTGGTAATGCCCCATCAGACCATGTAGCTAGAGTCTTCACTCCCAAATCTACACCCACAACACTTTTAGGATGGTCAATTTTTTCCGGTTCCACGTCCACCTTGTAGGAAATCAACCATTGATCGGCATGACGACTAATGGTTACGTTGCTGTTGGATTTTACTAAGATTGGAGGAAGATGCTTTTCATAGGTCTTTACCCACCCAATGCGAGGCAACTTGATTTTATTCCCCCTGATTTGAAGGTTACCTTCTAGGCAAAAACTGTCATGCCTTCCCTTTTTCTTGAATCTAGGGAACCCACGTCCTTTCACGGTAAAGAAGTTCTTAAACGCACTCTCTAAATCCCTCAAAGCTTGTTGGGGAGCGCATTTTGAAACTTCGTAGTACCATTCATATTCCGATTTCACCTCAGCTACCAAGCGCTTATGTAAGGTGACTGCACTAGGGCGCTTTTCACCTTTTTCTTTTGCTTCTATGCAGATGGCTAGTTCCCAGTTATAGGCGTGACGAGCTACTCCTGCGTGTTTAGCCATTAAGGTGCGTTGCTTGTTATTGAGGTTGAGTGAGGTTTTGAACGATTTCACTTACAATCTTTGGCTACTTCCTTTAATTGTTTTACTCTCTATTTATTCTATGGCATATAGTCTGGCTCTGACACACCTAATAGCTCTGCCGCTTCCTATACTCCAACTAAGTTAGACTGACGACCCATTATATCCCATCCTCCCCATCCCCGCGTCCCCGTGTCTCCGTGTCTCCGCGTCCCGATCCCCCCATCCCCAGTAAAATAGGTCATGGGTATAACTAGGAGGGAGCGATGTCAGTCTTATTGAAACGGTTGTTTACGGTGGAAGAGTACCATAGGATGGGCACAACTGGGATTCTGTCTGAAGGCGATCGCACAGAACTAATCCGAGGAGAAATTATTCAAATGTCACCTATTGGCCCAATTCATGCCTCTTATGTCAATCGCCTGACTCAGTTATTTATATTGCAATTCGGCAAACGAGTATTGGTGAGAGTACAAGATCCAGTTATGTTAGATAATACTTCTGAGCCAGAACCAGATTTATGCCTGGCGCATCCCCGTGCTGATTTTTATCAGGGGGGACATCCGCAACCGGATGATATATTTTTACTGGTAGAAGTGGCAGATACAACGCTTCGCGGCGATCGCGACATCAAAATTCCCCTTTATGCACAAGCGCAAATTCCGGAGGTTTGGCTGCTGAATATTCCCGAACGGTGTTTAGAAGTCTATCGACAACCGACTCCAGAAGGCTATCAGCAGGTGCAACGCTTAGAAGAAGGAGAAGTTGCGGTGCAATTGTTTCCCAATATCCAGTTTTCAGTTGAGGAAATCCTGGGATAATCATGCCCCTCATCCCCCTACCCCTCCTTCTCCTGTGGGAGAGGGCAAGTAGAGTGTAGGGTGGGCAAGAATAGAAAGGAAAATCTGTATACCCATCAATAGACCCTGCCCACCTTGATGAATTTAAATCCTGAAGCTGGTTATATCAAGTCCGGTTAAAAAGACCAAGGATTAATAATTACAACCCCTGTCCCGGCAAAGTCTTTTTCATTGCGGGTGACAAGTGATAGAGAATTATGAATTGCGATCGCTGCAATCAGAGAATCCATAGCAGGTATAGGTCGCCCATTCTGTTCTAATTGTCCTACTAAGTTTCACCACAATACCATTGTTGAAAAATCTATACTTAAGATTCTGTTTTGAAAACGACTGGGTAGGCTTTTATTTAGCCATTTCGTTAAAGATTCTTTTCGCTTATAGAAAGTAGTTTTACTGATTCCTTAATGGTAATAGTACTATTGTTAATTGTTAATTGTTAATTGTTAATTGTTAATTGATCCCTCCCATGCGACTAAACGGATAAAGCCGCAAAAACACCACTCCGCGAAATTGATCTTGCTCCACTAAAGACAAGGCTGCCCCTAGGTTCTCATACTCTGGGTTGTCTGCCATTACCAAATAGGTTTTGGCAGGAATTTCAAAAGGTTCAATTTCTTCAACAGTTCTACGGTGCAACCTTGATGGGTACACATGGGATTGAGGGCAGTGATGGCTTGGGTTTCTTGATGGCGGAAGATGAGGACGGGTTTGGGAGCGTTGCGTCGGTCTAGAATGGTTCCTTGGGCTTCGAGTTGGGAGATTGTACCGAGGGCTTGAAACCCGTCTTCGCGCATGGAAGTATCAATTTTAGGGGTGTCATTGCTGGAGGGTGTTGGGGGAGTTTCTCCAGGCTGACAACTGGAGAGGGTGGGGGGGGAGGACGCTGACGAGTGCGCCAAGGGTCATCCAACTGATAAAGTAACAGCGTTCGATAGTAGATGGGAGTTGAATTTTAGGACAGGACTGGAGATTGGGATGGGTTTTTGAGTATCTTTTGACGCAGGAATACGACCAATACAAACAGGAGATCTAGGGCAATTAAGCTCCCGATAATCAGTTCTGAGCCTCCGGTACTGAAGCCGTAGCTGTGTAATCCAGTTCCGAGGACAAAATTCACGCCATACCAGGCCATGAGGATAGCATTAAAGCTGACGATACTGGCGATCGCCATGCCAAAGTTGCCGAGCCAACCGGCTAATCAACCGTGTAGGGGCACGATGTAGCACATGAGGGCGATTAAGGCCCAGGTTTCTTTGGGGTCCCATCCCCAAAACCGTCCCCAGGAAAAGTGGGCCCAAATGCCACCGAGGATAATACCAGTGGTAAGGAAAAGTACGCCAACTTGGAGGATGGAATAGTTCCAGCGCGAGAGGCGATTGATAAAGTCTTTGGCTGTGGGTTTGAATAGGTAAGCGCCCAGGAGCAGATGACCAAAGCCAAAGGCAAGGGCAAAACTGGCGTAACCGAGGGTAATGGTAGGTACATGGACACTGAGCCAAAAGTTATCGCGTAGGACGGGAACCAGGGGTTTAATGCTGGGATCGAGGACAGCCGGGAGGCGATCGCCCAATATCAAGCAGAGGATAGATAGGAGTGCAGCGGACAAGAGGTAATATTTCGCACGATGCAGGAACTCAAAGGTAACGGCGATCGCCGCTATTCCCAAACTCACCCAAATCACTGACTCATACATATTCGTCACTGGGGGTCGTCCTGCGATTTGCATCCGCTCCCAAAACCCATATCCATGCACCGCTAACCCACTGCAAAATAACCCTAATGCTACCCAATAGGCTTGTAACTTTTCCCATCCCAAAGTCACCAACATCACCAGGAAGCCTACACCATATAAAATCCAGGCTTGGGTAAACCAATGCAGCCCATAAAAACGAACTTCTCGCATTAGTTTTTCCCCAGAAGGATAGACTTGGGGACTTAATGCTACCAGTTGAGATTTCAAAGTTGAAACCTGGACATTTAAATCGGAAGTTAAACCCATTTGCATCGCTTGTTTAATTTCGCCATAGGTTGCTTGCAAGGTCTCGACTTGTTCCGGCGAATAATATTCAGAAGCCCGATCGATTCCCAACCATTTCCCTTTCGGATCGCTTGGATGGGGAATAATCGGTAACTGGGTACTGCTAACTGTCTCTAACATTAACGCTAAACGGTCTTCTAAAGTTAGTGCTTCCCGTTGATCTCGCGTTAAATCTAGATTCTGCACTTGATCTTTATGGGCTTGCAAAACAAACGAACTTAAGGGAGAAGAAACCAGTTCCACAAAGGAAAAATATTGCTGTTCTGGATTGAATCCCAGTTGGGTTTTCAAAGGGCGATAACTCAATAGGATAAAGGGTTCTTCGTTCCAGTCTCGGTTATTGAATAATAGGGAAAGATAAGTATTGAGATAATCTAGCTTATCTCCGCTTAAAGGTTGATAGTGCAAACTGCCATGAATTTGAGTTACCGTTTCTCTGGCAACTGTATCGAGGGGCTTTTTGCGTCCATCCAGTTGCACCGCCAGTGTTTTTAGAGAATCATAGCTTGTTTCCGGACTAGAGATTATCCCTTTCCATGCGGGAAAGAAGCACAGGAGAAGACCTAATGTTAAGGCGATGAGAAATTTAATTGGATTCATACAATGTATAGGCTACAGATTTGGTGAGGAAGGAAGCCTTGAGACATTCCTGATTCCTTACTGGTAACTGTCTGGGGGGAATTGTTCTGCTCACTGGTAACATCTAGCCATTACCCTATACTTATCAGTCTACAATGTTAGCCTTTATGTGATAAAGTAGGAGTCAAAATAAAAATTTACCTATAATTGAGCATAAAGATCAAGATAATCTCTATAATTCATCCATGATCGGTATCCATAAAACTCCAGCTCTCACTGCTGACACTATCCTTGAATCTCTCCGGGAAATCTTCCCCCAAATTCAAAAGCAATACCAAATCAATACGCTAGGGATTTTGGGTTCGTATGTCCGAGGTGAAGCAACTGAAGCCAGTGACATTGATTTGCTCATTGAATTCCAACCAGACATTCGTTTTGGTCTAATTGCTTACTGTCAACTTGAAAATTACCTGAGTGAAAAACTGGGTAAACAAGTAGATCTGGTTACTAAAGATGGTTTAAAACCCGATATCGGGGAAAATATCCTCAAGGAAGTAGTTTATCTATGAATCGTACCATCAAAGATTACTTACGAGATATCCTGGAAGCCATCAATGCTGCCGAAATTTTTGTCATAGGTTTTGATTTTGACACCTTTGAATCCGATCAAAAAACGATATTTGCTGTTACTCATGCCGTAGAAATTATTGGTAAAGCTTCTAAACAAATCCCGCCAGAATTCAAAGAGCAGTACCCTCATATCCCTTGGAAGGAAGTTGCTGGAATGCGAGACAAAATGATTCATCACTACTTCTTGGGTGACTTCCCAAATAATATCAATATCAACTTGTCGATAATCATGGACTAACTTGTCCCTCATCCCTGCGATTTGCTTCCATGGGATACAGCACTTTTCGATGTTATGAGGTACAGTAATCGAAATTTTCCTTGAGAGTGCCTTCCCATGAAAAGCCGGAAGAATGGGCATTATAGCGTGAAAAATGGTTTACCTATTACCTATTACCTATTACCGCGCGAA
>NZ_JAGHZH010000100.1:0-3521 GCF_017746885.1 Roseofilum sp. SBFL
AGATAAAGACCTCAAGGGGCGAGATAAAGAATTACTGGAAGAGAGCGTCAAAATTCGCCGAATGTTGCGAGGACTTGAACAAAGGTTGAAAGGAAACGATAGCAATGGCTAAAAGTCCAAGAGTCACAGACTCAGAGGGTAAAACCGCAAAATTGTGGAATTACGACAAGATTACCAAAAAAAAGACCCCATTATGGGGTCTTTTAGTAATTGGAGGCTAGGAGAAAACGCTCTTTCTTCTCAGATATTTGCTTCCATTCTAACCAACCTTAGCCAATTCTGGGAAGGTCGTCGTTACCTCCTAAAAGTTCATCCTAAATATCCGGCAACTGAATATCGTCATCGGGCGAGAAATAATGATTATCCAACATCTCCCCAGACGTTTCAAATAACTTCGCAATAGTAGCTCTATCTACTCCTCTTCTTAAGTAAAAGGATGCCGATGTATTTCTGAGGGAGTAAGTAGGGAGTTTCTGTCTGATTATCCCATCATTAAATAACCCATTGATTACGCGACTAAAGATTTTCGTTGTAAAGTTGTGGAGGTTAATGTAGCCGCTTTTGAAGGATGGAAATACCAGATTCAAAGAATTGTAACTCCTAGGATTCCTGTGCTGCATGGCAAGACATTCCTTTAATTGCTCATTGGTTGGAAAGTATCGCGTTTTTCCATTTTTTGTAGGCTTCAGTTCATTCAGTGAATAGGACTTACTTATCTTAATTCTGCCCTCACCAATATCATCCCAGGTAAGAGCGCAAGCCTCACCAGGACGGCAACCAGTTAGTAAGAGAAACTCAACAAAATGATAGTAATGGCTGTGGAGATATGCCGATTTAGTGGGACAATATCTATCAGTTCTAAACGCCTCTAATATCGCTTTCACTTCCTCTACTGTATAAGCTTTATTGGTACGCTTAGACTCATCTCTACTAGCCTTTTTTGGCAACTGCTTTTTGATGTCTTTCCAGTAACTTTTAGGAATGTGTCCATAATTGAACGCCAGATTACTCGCTGCTACTAAAGAAGCTAGGACGCGCTGCAAGGTAGAGGGGCTGTAATGCGCCAATAATTTAGGGGTTACCTTGTGGACATTATCAGGTAATGTCTCCTCAGTGCAGAGCAGGGCAATGGCGTTGTCTGTCGCCCTCCAGTGGTTTTTCTGAGTTGTCCGTGGTGTGGATTCAACGTTGTGGGATTTGTAGAAGTTCCACACATCAAGTAGCGTCCACTGGGTTCCTTGTTCGTGAGTGCTTATCGCCCGCTGATACTCGTCAATCGCCTTCTGGTTCCGCTTGTGATGAGATTGGTAACTTTCTAATGATGGGTCAAATATTCCCAGTCGGATATCGCGTTTAATCTGTTCTCCCGTGGCTATGGCGATAGATTGTGCTGTGGGGTCGTCCCATGCACCGAACCCAGATAAGCGATATTGCCTACCTTGATACTGCCATCTCAGTCGGATAGACCCATTGTTATTGTCGGGTCTTATCTTAGGTATTCTTGCTCTCTTTGCCATTTCAAGTTGCCTATAAACTGCCTATAAGCAACGGCTGAGGCATGGAACCCCTTGTAATTAAGCCTTTCGTTAACCCTTGGTAAGGGTAGTGAGTATTTAAGCTGACCCAAAAAAGTGGTAACAAAGGCTCCTCCAGTTTTTTTCCAGGGCAAATATTCCCTATAATTCAGAACTTGCTTGTACTGTTGAGCCATAAGGCTTTTAGAGAAATGATATTCTTCTGCTTGTAATGCATATTTGAGAATTAGTTTAGTTAAAAATATACGTGCAAAGGATTCAAATTTGTGGTAGATAAAGTCTCTATTTTCACCGTCGCGACAATTTTCTACACGATGGGGTTCTTCTTTTAGATTGAGAATAATATGATGCTGTTCATACTTATCGATTGGCTATGATCGTAGCATTTAAAAGCCTATTGGTAAAGTGAATTTTAAGAATGACTAACTCACCAGGACATTGATAGTTACTCAAGAATAAATCAGGGTAAGAGCAATAGTAAATAGACTCCCTTGACCGAGTTGACTGGTAACCGTAAGATCGCCTTGATGATGGTGGGCGATCGCCCGGGCAATGGCTAATCCTAAACCTGTGCCTCCTGTGGTTCGAGCGCGATCGCTGTCAACTCGGTAAAAGCGATCGAAAATACGCGGTTGTTCCTCTTTGGCAATCCCTATTCCCGTATCTCGAACCTGAATCAAAGCCTGGCGTTCTTTGACGGTTAAGCTCACCACGACTTGACCTTTACTAGGGGTATATTGAATAGCATTAGCGATTAAATTAGAGACTAAACGGTAAAGTTGAGAATCGTCTCCTAAAACCTGAATTGGGCGATCGGGGATTTGCTCAATGAGATCGATATCAGCCCTCATAGCCACCTCGGAAAATTCTTCTACCAGATCCCCAACTAAATCGTTTAAACAACAATACTGAAAAGAGGTAGAAGGGACTCGATCTTCCAGACGAGTTAATAAGAGTAAATCTGTAATTAGATGGCTTAAGCGTCTTCCTTGTCTTTCTAGAGTTTGCAACATTGGGGTTAAATCTTCGGGTTTTGAGGAGGGTATTCTTAACATGGCTTCTATGGTTGCTAACAAATTAGCTAGGGGCGATCGCAACTCATGGGCGGCATTAGCGGTAAACTGTTGTTGTTGTTGATAAGATTGATAAATCGGTTGCATGGCTAACCCGGAAAGCCACCAACTTGACATCACCACAACCCCTAAAATTAGGGGAAACCCGATCGCTAAGATCGTTTGTATGCGTCTAACTTCAGCATCGAAGGGTTGTAAAGTCCGTCCGAGTTGCAAATAACCCCAAGATGAGTTGTGATAGTGGCGATCGCCAACGGAATGAGGATAAGCACTGTGTAAAATAATCGTAAATTGGTGATAACGAATCCCCTCACTGGTGAGAGTTTGCCAGGGAGTATCCTTTAAGATGCCAGAAAGATTCGCCGGTTGATTGGGAGAAAAAGCTAGCAGTTGCCCCTGATGATTAAACAGCCGTAGGAAATAGGTGCTGCGATCGCTAATACCAATGGTATGTCTTTCAATTAAAGTCGGATTAAAATTACACGGTTGTCCCACTAAACACAATTCAGGCAAAATCTGCCTTAACACAGTGGTGGGGTTTTCTGAGGCAGGCAACATCGGTTCTAAGCTATCGTGAAGTGTTCCCGCGATCGACTCCATTTCCCGTTCCATTGCTTGCCAATTCGATCGCACCAGGGAACGATACATACCCAACGCCGATACACTTAAAATTGCCCCCATCACTAAGGCATACCAAAACGCTAAACGAAGGCGACTATGACGAAAAAGTGGAGAACTTTTCATAAATGGAACTTAAACAACAGACATAGCTCTATCCCTCTTCTGTCACTCTCCGAAAAGCTTTAGCTTTTCGGAATCGTAGAGTGTAGACAAGGCAGGCGATCGCGCCATTTTTTCTGCATATCAATTCCCAAGAGTATGCATATGGGCAAAAATGAGATCGCCACACCCT
>NZ_JAGHZH010000101.1:0-17746 GCF_017746885.1 Roseofilum sp. SBFL
CAAGAGATGTTTGGTGAGGTGAGAAGTTATGAATATTTTAAATACTTACATTTAGGAATTATTTCTCCTATCCCCAGAAAGTCCTTTCCGGAAATAGCTAAAGTAGTTGGCATCAACTCGCCTCAATCCTTACACCATTTTTCTGTCTACAATGACGGTATAGGTAAGGGTGAAAAATTTTTCGCCCCTACCTATCCTCCATTAACTCGATAACGTCCGCCGTTTGGTCACCATGCGATAGGTTTCAATCACATCACCGACTTCCCAAGTGGTGAACTTATCAACCCCAATTCCACATTCAAAACCAGAATTGACCTCTTTGACATCATCCCGTTCCCGACGCAGGGAATCTAGGAAGCCTTCGTAAATCAGGTTTTGGCCGCGCATCACCCGCAAGTTACAGTTACGAATGGCTTTACCCGAGAGTACATAACATCCAGCCACTGCTCCTTTACCAATGGTAAATACAGCCCGGACTTCGACCTGGCCAAGATCTTCTTCCACCAGTTCTGGGTCGAGCAGACCTTCCATTGCCCCTTGAATATCATCTAGGAGTTTATAGATAATGTCGTATTCGCGCACATCGACACCGGTTTGATCGGCGGCTGCACGAGCGCCACTGGCAAAGGTGGTATTGAAGGAAATAATCACAGCATTGGAGGCAGCAGCGAGATCTACGTCAGTTTCGGTGACTTCACCTGCCGCAGCTAGGAGAATCCGCAGTTGCACTTCATTTTGAGGCAATTGTTGCAAGGAGCCGAGAATAGCTTCTACAGACCCTTGAACATCGGCTTTCAAGAGTAGGTTGAGTTCCTTGAGTTCGCCTTCTTTGACTTGGGCGCTCAGAGAACTGAGGGTAACCCGACGGGAGGCAAGGGCTTGTTGGAGGCGGGTTTCCCGTTGGGCCTCTGCACGGGAATTGGCGATCGCCCGCGCTTCTTTTTCATCCGCCATACATTCAAACTCATCTCCGGCTGAGGGCAGTTCATTGAGACCCAAGACCTCAACGGCAAAGGACGGAAGTGCTTCTTCCACCCGATCTCCTCGGTCATCGATCATCGCTCGAACTTTACCCATGGTCGCTCCAGCCACTACTGCATCGCCAACTCGCAAGGTTCCATTCTGGACCAGTAAGGTGGCTACCGGGCCTCTGGCCTTATCCAAATGGGCTTCAATAATGGTTCCTTTCGCCAGGCGATCGGGATTAGCGGAAAGTTCTTCTATCTCGGAGACCAAGATCAACATTTCCAACAGGCCATCTAAGTTTTCTCCCTGGATGGCGCTCACGGGAACCATAATTGTATCTCCGCCCCACTCTTCCGGAACTAAGCCATGTTCCATCAACTCTTGTTTGACGCGATCGGGAGAAGCCCCTTCCTTATCAATCTTGTTAATAGCAACCACAATCGGAACCTGAGCGGCTTTGGCGTGGCTAATGGCTTCAATGGTTTGAGGGCGAACTCCATCATCAGCGGCCACCACGAGAATAGCAATATCGGTCACCTTTGCCCCTCTGGCACGCATGGCAGTAAACGCCTCATGTCCAGGAGTATCTAAAAATACAATTTGTTGACTATTTTCATCATGCTCCACATCCACATGGTAAGCCCCGATATGTTGGGTAATCCCACCAGCTTCTGAATCAACGACCTTAGTTTGGCGAATAGCATCCAGAAGCGTCGTTTTTCCATGATCCACATGGCCCATAATCGTCACCACTGGAGGACGGCGATGGAGGTGTTCCAAGTCTTCTTCTTCCAGCATCTGGGTTTTCGTCGCTTCTGATTGGGCAACAACCGTTTCCACTTCTACGCCCAAATCTTCAGTCACCCAGATCGCCGTTTCCAGGTCTAAGGTTTGAGTCACCGTGGCCGCAATTCCCTTAGTAAATAAGCGTTTAACCACCTCGGTTTCGGGAACCGCCAGCAACGCCGCTAAATCGCGCACCATTAATTCACCCTTAAGGGTGATTTTTTCCGGTTTCTCAACTTTCTCTGTCCCTTTATTGGCCATCCGTCGTCCTCTGTGATCCCGATTAGACGATCGCTTCTTGGCGGCGGGTACCCCTGTCGGTTTAGCCGCAGGAGCCGATAATCCTTTCGGTTTAGCTGGACGTACGAGAGAAAGACTTACTTCGGTGGCGTTATCATCATCGAGATCGTCATCGAGATCGTCATCCAAATCATCCTCAATAATCTGAGGACGGCGTTTTTTGGTTACCCCTTTACCGGCTTTAGCATTAGCCTTTTGGCGGTCATCCTCATCCTCTTCCTCTGACCGTTTTTTCACCTTTTTGGTGGGTCGAGGCATGGGCCGTCTTAATTCTAATTCCAGTGTTTCCTCTGGTTCTGAATTATCTAGAGGAGTGGTTACCAGATCCTCATCATCCATCTCCTCAGTCTTGCCTTTCGTGGATGCTCCGGGTCGTACTGGACGCGGACGCAGAGGATCGGATAATTTGTCTTTATCTCTATTGGCGATCGCCTCGGGTTTCGCGGGCTTTCTTGGTTTAGAACTAACGGCAGTAGCTTCTCCCGATCCTGAAGGGCGTTTTTTATCACCATTGGGTTTTTCCGATTTCCCACCCTCTTTGTCTTTGAGGATAATCGGTTTGGTTCCCTGAGTTTTTTTCACCTCTTCACTCTCAGGCTTCGCCCCATTTCCAGAACGTTTGAGTCGAGGCGGTTTCGGCGATCGGTTCGGTTTACCTGGCTTGGCTGGCGCAGGGGGAGCGCTCACCGTTCCCTCAACCGTTACTGGAGCTGTTTTTGCCTCAACTTTTAAAGGTTTAGTCGGTTGGGACGGGCGAACCGGAGGGCCAATCAATTGAGTTTTTTGATCTGCATCAGGCATGGATAGGGGTGGGGTCACGTCCTTAGAGGGTGAATGGGGAGAGGGTTCAGCACTCTTTTCGGCTGCGGGTTGTTCAGGGGGACGGGAGGCAACGGGCTGTTCCTCAGCTTTCTGCTCAGGTGCAACAGGTAGAGTCGGTTTAGACACTTCAGATACAGGTGAAGGTGAAAGTCGCGATGGAGGGGATTGCAGGGATACAGCATCTTCTGAGGGAATGCGGGGTGCATCTGGTGTCGATCCACTATTTTTGTCTCCCTCAGAAGAATGTCTCCGAATTTCTAAAATTTGCTGTTTTTTCTTAATCGGTTTTTCACTCCCCTGGGATTTGGAGCGATGATGAGTCGGTTTTCCCGCTGGTGTTTCGCTGGGAGGATGTTTTTCAGCCCAAGCGCGAATCCGCTCGGCTTCCGATTCGGATATGGTGCTGCTATGACTTTTGTACGTGATATTCAATTGATCGCAAAGATTTAAAACGTAATGATTGTCCAAATTCAATTCCTTGGATAGCTCGTATATTCTGACTTTGCCGTTGTTCATCCACACTTGCCTCGTCTGTGATATCTACTGGTTTTTACATAGTGGCCTGCCTTTCGACGACAACTACAGGGACAGAAGAGATCGATCGCCACTCGGGCGATCAATACTTCTTTATTTAATCTTGCACAAATTGTTAACCAACTGGAGGGATTGTTAGGATTTTTAGAAATCTCGCTACCCAATGAGTTCAAAAACCGGGTTTTATGGCTCAGACTTGGGGCGAGATGGTGGGAGGTTATCCACTGCCTGTAAGCGAGACCATAGAGCTTCATAAACCAATGGTGCAACAGAAGCTCTGAGCGATCGCCCTAATCGATTCTTTTTTTGAGCCGCTTTCAAACAATCCGCTTGGGGGCATAAATAAGCCGATCGCCCCATTCCCCAATCCAATTGGATTTCACGATCTGGATAAACCCGGACAATTCGCCAAAAGGCTTCTTTTCGATCGACTTTTCGGCAACTCACACAACGTCGTTGATTCGGCTTCATTCCCTCTCCCTCATCTCATCTTACTGACCTCTAGGGTTTCTCCTTCTCCTCACTCTTGTGTCATCGGATCGTCCTCCTCTAATTCTACTAATTCTGAGTCTTCTGAGCGCTCTTCCTGGAAGTCTAAAGTCGATTCTTCTGAGACTACTACCACCTCTTCTTCCTCTGAGGATGCCTCTAATGGCTCATCCATCTCTTCTGCTCCATGGCGAGCCTCAATAATCACTGCTATCTTCTGATGTTCAGCCGTGGCATCATAGAGCGCTCCATCTTTAATATCAATTTTCCAGCCCGTTAATCGAGCCGCTAAACGCACATTTTGTCCCTCCTTACCAATCGCTAAACTCAACTGATCTTCGGCTACTAATACATGGGCTTGTCGCACTTCAGGATCAATTAAATAGACCGCATCCACCTGGGCTGGACTTAGAGCATTGGCAATATAAGTTGCTGGATCGGGAGACCAACGGATCACATCGATTTTTTCTCCTCGCAGTTCATTGACCACCACCTGGATACGCGATCCTCTCGCCCCAATACAAGCCCCTACGGGGTCTACATCCCGCTCTAAGGTATCTACCGCAATCTTGGTTCGAGGCCCCACATAGCGAGAGGGGGGATTGGCTTCCCGCGCCACTGCCACAATCCGCACCACCTCATCCTCAATTTCCGGCACTTCATTTTCAAACAAATAGACGACCAAACCTGCATCGGCACGGGAGACCATCAACTGGGGGCCGCGATGGGAACCCGATCCCACCTTTTTCAGATAAACCTTAAATGTGGCATTCGCTCGGTAATTATCATTAGGCAACTGTTCCCGTTTGGGTAACTCAGCCTCCACTTCTGGCTGTCCATAGCCACTGCTAACGGCTAGAACCACCGATTGGCGCTCAAAGCGTAGTACCCGCGCCTGTAATACTTCTCCTTCGAGGTCTTGAAACTCTTCTTGAATCAGTTTACGCTGCTGATCTCGTAATTTTTGCGCCAAGACCTGCTTGGTTTGAATGGCGGCCATGCGACCAAAGTCACCCTGATCGGGAGTAACATCCAAGACAACTGTTTCACCGATTTGGGCTTCATCGACTACTTCTTGCACTTCTTTGAGGGAAATCTGATGGTCGAAATTACTCACTTCTTCCATAATCACCTTAGTGCAGAGAATCCGAAACCCTTCTTCATCGAGATCGAGTTCCACCTCAAAATTATCAAAATAATCTTCTTCAAAGCTTTTCAGGTGAGCGGCTCTACGATAGCGTTCATACCCCTTCATCAGAGCTTCTCTCAGGGCAGCTTGAACCGCCGTTTTAGGTAAGTTTCGTTCTTTGCTGATACTCTCAATTAAATTTTTGAGTCCAGGCAAGTCAACCATTGACATTGTTAATTATTTTCCTTTGTTCTAAGTGTAAATTTGAGATTACCCTCTAGGGAGCGAGTTCACCGTCAGCAAAACTCTACCCAACGAATGACATCACGAGGGATGGCAATATTACGGCCTTTTTGGTTCAGATACACTGTGGTTTCATCGCGACTATTGAGCGTACCTTCCCATTTGGATTTGTCCTTATAGGGGGGATCGGTCATAACGATCGCAGGAAATCCCTTAAAGGCAATAAAGTCGCGGTCCGTGATGAGGCGTTTGGAAATACCAGGACTGGAGATTTCCAAGACATAGGATTGGGTAATCAGTTGACTGTCCTCTAGAGCTGCTTCCAGGAAGTGACTCATTTGTTCACACTCATCTAAACCCGTATCTCGATCCGGGTTCCGAATATCAACCCGTAATACCGGTGGATTTTGGTTGGTTTGGAAGGTAGCACCAACGACTTCCAACCCCAGTTTTTGAGAGACTGGGGCGGCTAACTCTAGGAGTTGTGGGATTAAAGGATGAACCATAATACACCATGTACTGCCATAAAAAAAAGCGGGTTAGTTCCCACTCAAGCGTCTGAGATTGGTTTCGGGAGGGATCGTTGTGGCGATCGCCCTTAGCCATAGACTGGAGGTTTCCTCACCCCATGGTGAGGGATCTCTTTTCTCTCCCTGGGGTTAGGGTTCAGGGGTTGAAGAGAAAAGATAGACTTTCTTCAATACCAAGCTGAACGTTCAAAGAAATCACTTGACTCTAGATTTCAGAGAAAAGAGTGTACTTTCCCCGTCAAGCACGGTCAAACTCTATTATAGCGCTATACGCTAGGGAATAGGGAATAGATTCGCTCAAGGTTGTGCGATTTTTTGATATCCGCTTAACGCTTCTTGCTTTTTTCCAGACGTTTGGTTTCTTCTAAAATTTTCTCAATATCTTCTTCAGCTAGGCGTTGCACATAGTTAATCTTAAATTCCTCCAAGAACGCTGTTACTAGAGACTCCAGTTCTTGGGTGGTATGTTTTTGTTGCAATTCGGCGCTCAGAGACTTACCAAAACTTTCTGCCAATTGACTCATTAATTCTGCACCCACCGTATCATTTCTAATGGCTTGATACAGGTTTTGGGAGCCTTCAGCAATCAAGTGGGAAAGTTGCTCGGAGACTTGTTGACTAAATTGGCTAGGTAATTGGGCGAGTGGGGGAATATTTTTGATGTTTTGATACAAAGGAGTCGCTTCAGCCACTTGCTCGATATTGTGGTTGATAATGTCTTGGATTTGCGGTTGTAGTGTAGGTAAGACTTGGCAGATCACCACTTCGGTTAATCGATGGGTAATGGCTTCAATTTCATTGATATTATTCAGATCGATATATTCACGGTTGGCTCCTTCAAAGAGTTGTCGAGCCAGAGAACCGCTCCGAATTTCATTTTCCAACTGATTAATGACTCGAATAATAATCACTTCAGTCAGCTCACCCGCAATCGTAGCAACAAATCCTCGACTCAGTTGGATACGAATGGGTTCTAAATTAATCAGTTTGGCTTGATGGAGACGGATAGTAACGGGAATAATGCGCAACCAGCGAAAGAGGGGTACAAACAGGAAGATATCATACCATCTCCAGAGCATGGCATCGGTCAAGGTAATGGTATCGTGTTTCTGACTGATGTATAGGCTGCGAGCCAAAAATTCGACTAAGAATAGAAGAGCAAAGGGGAAATCGAGGGCAGCAAATAAATTCGTATATCCTCCAGTTTCATCAATGGAACGATAATAGTTGCTAGCCATTAATGGAGCGATTGTAGTATTAAATAGCTCCCCTTGATCTTCTGAGCTAAATAATAGATTTTCTGCTGTCCAAAACTGATTAAATGCATCCTTAGCAGAGTCGTCCTCCATATGATCTCGCATTCGGTTTTTGATTTTTTCCAAGGTTCCGCTTTTCCCAGCTCCCTGGAACGGATTTTGATTAATCATTTCTTCACTCAATTCTCGCAATTGAGCTAAAAGTTGTTTAGAGAGGGGAGAGCTATAGCCTGTTTTCTGAGCCTGTTTTTCTAGCTCACGAACCACTCGCAAGTAGTTTTCGGTATCGCGGTTGCCTTGAATCCCTTTGATGGGATCGTACCAAGTCGTAATGGGAGAAGAATCGATTGAATCGGAGAGAAGGGGGACTTTAATGATAAATCCGACGAAGGGAACTTGAACGGTTCCTTGCAACCAAAAGTTTCGCAGTTGGATATAACTGAGGTCGAAGGCAACTAAGGCTAAATTAACGGTGGCGATCGCGACCATGATTCGTTCATACCATAGAGCGATCGCTCCCCGTTTTTTTCGTGCTAACCGTTCCAGAGGATTCATAACTGAAGGGTTCTACTACCGGTTACTCAACTCAGGAGGCGCTATTTCTTCCAGAATCGTAAACCGGACATGATTTAACGCTAAATCTCCCACAGAGAGCTGTTCTCGGTCTACAGGTTTTCCATCTAAGCGGATGCGCTCAAAGGGAATTCCTTTGCCGATTTCAATATGATACCAGGCTAACCCCATAAAAAAACGGGATAAGTGATTACCATCTTCCATATCATCGGGATTGGATTCCATGGGAACCCAGCCAATACTGGGAATATAAAACTCTAACCAAACATGGTTATAATCTGGCTCTAGGGGAACGTTTTTGTATTCAGGACTAGCCGGGCATTTATAGCGACCAATGGTACGGGAGGCAATGCCATTTAAGCGTGCGAGAGCGAGTAAAACGCCGACATATTCACCACAAGATCCCGCCCCTCTGGAGAGAACAACGTCGGGGGTTTCTATTTTGGTGGTTAGTCGATAGGAGAGGCGATCGTAAGCATAATTGCGCAATGAAATCATACGCCGTAAAAAGTTAGTTTCTCCACTGACTGCTTGTTGAGCGGCTTCCCGGACGATCGCCGTATCCATGGCTAGATTATCATCATCAATCAGGTAGCGCTGTTGTAAGTCTGGCTCTAGGGTGGGGATTTTTTCTACATCCAAAGGCACAAGGCTATATTTGATGCTGTAAACTTCGATTAAGGCTTTCCAGCCAAAAATTCGTTTTTCGTAAGGTTTCAGGTGGTCAAAGTTAAAAACGGCAACTTTTTGCCCTTCTTGAATTTCTTCAGTAAACTCTAAACCGATCGCTTCTATGGAGCGCACTTTTTGCCGCGCTGTTTCTGAAGGCAGAGCAATGCGCCATTGTAAATTCTTCAATTCAATGGCATCGAGGGGAGAGAGTTCTTCGACATAGGACATCTCGATCAGATAGCCATTGGAGAGACTATAATAGCCATCGGGATTATAGGAATAGTAAAGGGGGTGAATAAAGGTGCGATCGCGCCAAGCTAATTCTAGGGGCGGATCGGAATTGGGGTCGTCGCGGATAAAGGGTTTTTCGCTGGCATAGGAAACATAGAGTAATTCTTCTGAGGTGGCTGGATCTTGATAAAACACCAGTCCCGTGGGACTATCAAAGGGCGTTAAGAAGCTAAATTTAATCTCGCCAGTTGCCCGATCCATACAATAAACGGTCTGCTCTTCCTTGTCTGCCACCCAAAGCTCCTCATGGCGGATCGTCAGACTTTCTACTCCAACTCCTGGGGGACGCAACTGGGTAATCATCCGCCCCTTATTGTTAAATACTTGGATGTAACAGCCTTCCTTACAGGAGACATAAACTGTTGTTCCCCAAACAGCAATTCCTTCGGCACGGAAGGGCAAAGTGGCAAATAAGCGGGGACGAAAATCGTCTAGGGAACACGCATAGATACTATGATCGCGAGTAAACCAGAGGGTGTTCTCCCAAATGGCTAAACCATTAGCATATTTGATTTCAGGGAGTTCATTGGGGTTGAGGATCGTTGTATTATCATTTTTGGCATCAATGTGGAGAAGATAACCGCGTATGGAGTCTAGGGAAAGTAACTTAGACTGATAAGAGGTTAATCCTCGGAGATCGTAAACTCCTATGGGTCGAATAGTGCGGTGAATCATAGTGATTATGCTGCGGTAATCGAGTTTTACATGAGTCATCAAGGGTTGCCTTCATCCACTAGCCCCCCTTCGGCTACGCTCAGGACAAGCAGGGCGGCGCTTCTCTGGTGGGAGAAGGGGAGTCGAAGTCCCTCTTCCGTGCTAATCTTGTCGGGGTTTCTGCGAAACCCCATCCAGTAAGGATCGTGCGATAAAACTCCGTTTCGCTCCGCGAGCGCATTTTCGGCAGCTCGATGGCTGAAACTGAGTCAAATCAAGAGCCGGTTTTAAAACCCCTACAGGATTAGCTTCCGTGGGAGAGAGATTTAGGCAGAGGTGGACTTGAACAGGAATCAATTAAAAATACTATATTCTGGTTGTAAGGGAAATTTATGACTAGGCAAGCGCTGTTTTTGGTCAATACTCATTCACGACGGGGGAGGCATTCTCGCGAGGAGGCAATGACCTATTTGGAACATCATGGATTTGAGTTATTCGCAGTTTCTCCTTCAAATTATCAAGAATTACCCCAGGTGATTCGCAAGTATGGCCCCCAAATGGATTTAGTGATTATTGGCGGAGGCGATGGTACCCTAAATGGGGCGGTGGATGCTCTGCTGGAGATCCAACGACCTTTGGGTATTTTACCGATGGGAACGGCTAACGATCTGGCGCGAACGTTACAGATTCCGTTGTCAATTCCGGCGGCTTGTCGGGCGATCGCTACGGGAAAACTGCATCAAATTGATTTAGGCTGGGTGAATGGCAAGTATTTCTTTAATGTGGCTAGTTTGGGATTAAGCGTGAAGATTACGGATGGTCTCAGTAAGCAATCTAAGGGACGTTGGGGAATTTTAGCCTATGCGATGTCTGCTCTGAAGGTGTTGACCCAATCTCGTTTATTTGATGCCGAAATTCGATCGGGGGAAGAGTCCCATAAGGTGAAGACGATTCAAATTGCGATTGGTAATGGTCGCTATTATGGAGGAGGAATGGCGATCGCTCATGATGCGGCGATCGATGACCAACGCCTCGATCTCTACAGTTTAGGATTAGAACATTGGTGGCAAATTCTAGCTATTTTTCCCGCTCTTCGCCAAGGTCGCTATCATACTTTGCCGGGGATATTATCCCTCAATGGTACAGAAATGCACGTTTACACCCGCCATCCTCTCCCCATCAATACGGATGGCGAAATTACGACCACTACCCCCGCTCATTTTCGCGTCATTCCTAAAGCTTTGTCCATTTTTATTCCCGGGCCAAAACCACAAGTAGTTCATCAAATTTAGTCGTAGGGCGATCGCCATGTAGGAGTGATTGATGAATCCCCCCTACACTATACTGGGTTTCACAATTTTTAAGAGCAAATTATGACTCGTTTTGCCCATGACCAATTTGCTAAAGAATATCTCCAAGAGTTGCTCAAACCTTTTGGAGAAGTGAAAATCAGTTTAGATGTGGTCTCAGAAGTTCGCGAAATAGATGTGTTTTTTATGCCATCTTCTCCGAATCCCGAAGGAATAGCTCAATTGGGACTATTGGCAACTCTAAGCCAAGCGCCAACGGTGTTTGAACCCTTTCGGAATCCAGTTCAAGCAGAGGACATTCGTAGTTGTTTAGGGAAAACTTGGGATTTAGAGGCTCAACTGAGGCGCAAAGCGAACCGGGAAGAGACGGAATTTAGCGATCGCCAGATTCCCCAATTATGGATTTTATCTCCAACAGCTTCGGAAGATCTCTTAAGGAGCTTTGCAGCTTTCCCTGCACCGGAAAATTATCCCCCAGGGATCTATCCCTTGGCATCAGGGTTCAAAGCGGGAATTGTGGTCATTCATCAACTGGACAAGATTCCAGAAACCTTGTGGTTAAGATTGTTAGGAAGAGGGAGAGTTCAGAAAGAGGCGATCGCAGAACTTAAAGCTTTGCCGGAAGTTCATCGTTTTAGAGGAAAGACGCTAGAATTGCTCTACGGGTTATTGACACTATTAGAAAAACGTCAAGATTTAGATCGCAGCGATCGGGAGTTAATAATGGATCTAACAACCGTTTTTTTACAACGATTAGAAAGGGACGTAGAAGCGGCTACTCAACAGGCTGTTGAACAAGCTGTTGAACAAGCTGTTGAACAAGCTGTTGAACAGGCTACTCAACAGGCTACTGAACAGACTACTCAACGAGTAGAGCGGATGATGGTAGAGAGCATGTTGCAAGTGAAGTTTGGGGAAATTGATGATCGCCTAGCCCAAATTATCGATCCTTTGATGGAGCGATCGCCTTTAGAGAGAACAGAAGCCATTATGAGGTTGTCTCGGCAAGAGCTACTCGATCGCTACAGCGCTCCGCGCGGTAATGGGTAATGGTAACAAGTTAAGACTATAACCTAGGGGAGGCAAGGGGCAATTCATGAATGGCCCCTACAAAATGAAAGAATTGAGAATTTTCCGACCTAGACTTGCCCACCCTACAAATCTACCGAGAAAGAGCTGTCTTCCCGACAAATTTCTCATAGCTTGTACTCAGCTCTTCCACCGCTAACTCATAAAACTCCTTACCATGTTCTGGTGTGGCTAACGCAGGATTTGATCCCATGCGACCATCCGGATAATGGCGACGGAATTCTGCCGGGGTAGTGATGGGATGACCTTTGCCAACTTCTGGAGACAGGGGTGCAGTTTTAATCGAGTCGGGATAAACATATTGAGTCAGTGCCACTTCGCTCGGTGTCGCGTGAGATCCTTCTTGATCGCCATATAACTCTTGGGCCCGTTTATAGACACTGCGACACATAAACCAGTTGGCTAAATGGCAGGTGACCTTTCCTTCGGGGTCGATGTTTAATTGGGCTAGATGGGTATAGACCTCAGAAAAGGCCGCTTTCATGGGAGCCATATTACCCCCATGACCATTGATAAAGAAGAATTTGGTAAACCCCGCTTGGGCTAAATAGGTAATATAGTCCTTAATCACCAAAATCAATGTAGAGGGTTGGAGGCTCATGGTTCCGGGAAAAGCCGTGTGATGGAGAGCCATACCAACATTGATGGTAGGGCCGACTAGGGCATGAGTTTTTTCACCGACTCCTTTGGCGATCGCCTCTGCACAAATAGCATCTGTACCAATCAAGCCCGTCGGCCCGTGTTGTTCCGTCGAGCCAATGGGCAAAATTAAACCTGTAGACTCTTTCAGGTAACCTTCGACTTCCGGCCAGGTGGAGAGATGGAGCAACATGAGACTAAAGGGCAGATAGGGCATCCTCTAGGGTAGCAAACTCTCCAGGTTCGGGGAAGAAGATTGGCTCAGACCAAAAAAAATGGCTCAATTTAGCAAATTTGCCCAAATTGTATGGTTCTATGGCTAGAATAAGCGATAACATTTGAGAAGCCCAATTATAAAGCCACATATCACTAGCCAATTATGCTACATCGCAAGATCTATCAACTCTGCTCCGAGGGTCGTGAAATCTGGATTTTCTTGCGAGACCAGCAACGCTGGATAGAACGCGCCCGCGTTCTAGAAATCGAAGGAGATTTAGTCACGATTCGGTATGAGACAGAAGAGGAGGATGAGATCTGTGCTTGGGAAGAAATGGTTCGCCTAGAAAGCATTGGTGCAGTTACCCAAAAGCTCTCTAATTTCCCCAAGGGCAATAGTGAATTCCTGGTCTCGGAAGAGTGCCCAGAAGCGGAACAAATCCAGCCACACCCGGAATCGAACTCTGATTAACGCAGAACGCATCTAAACCCTAGCGATCGCCCCTCGGCCTAATACGCTATCATTCACAACTGAAAACCTTAAATCATAATCACAAGACGATGGATATTAAATTGGTTTTAGTCATTCTTACTGTCATCTTTACCGTAACCACCTTATTTTTTGGCACCAAAAACGGGTTCTACGATTCTGACAACTACCACGGTAACGGTTCTGCCCATTAACCATCCGTAGGGTGGGCCGGGCAACAGTTGTATAATTTTAATACTATCGCTCATTCTCTTGCCCACCCTACTGGCGTATCAACTCTTGGTTACCCTTGAATGCATTCCCTACGGTACCGGTCAATCTGGGGATGGAGTCTGTCTACTGGTGCGGATGGGCCCCTATCGCATCTTACTTGACTGCGGTTTACATCAGATAGACTCCCTTCGTTCCATTGAGCCACCGGATATCGTCTTCTGTTCCCATGCCCATCCCGATCATTGTCGCGGCCTTCCCAGTTTATCGCTTCAGTTTCCGGATGTGCCGATTTATGGCAGTGAAGTCACCCGGCAACTCCTCTGTCTACATGGACTAGAACCGGAAACCGGTCAGGCTTTAGAGTGGCGATCGCCCCAACTGCTCAAACCCCATCTAAGCGCCGAACTCTATCCCTGCGGTCATCTGCCTGGAGCCGCTTCCCTGCTGCTCACCTATACCGCTCCAGAGCGCCGCTACACCCTCTTCTACACCGGAGATTACTTTTCCTCCAACTCCCGGCTCGTGGAACGGATGCGGATTGAAGAAGTCCGGGGACTGCAACCGGATGTGCTGATTATCGAAGCCAGTTATGGAACCGCTCGTCATCCCAACCGCCGCCATCAAGAAAACCATCTAGCTTCGCGAATTTACACTATCCTGAAGCAGCAAAAATCAGTATTACTACCAGTTCCCGTTCTCGGTCTCGGTCAAGAATTGCTGATGCTGCTGCGCTCTCACCATCAGTTTACGGGGCAAGATATCGATATTTGGGTTGATGAAACTATTGCCAGAGGTTGCGATGCCTACCTAGAGATTTTACCCCATCTGCCCAGCAATGTGCAAAATTTTGCCCAACATCAATCTCTATTTTGGGATGAGCGCGTCCGTCCCCAATTGCGTCGGCTTCCATTCGATCGCAACTCTGGTCAACTTCCCCGATATCCCTCTATTGTTGTTGCCCATCGCCACTCGAATCTCCAGCAGTGGCTTGAACCTAACCCCGATCGCTGGTTAGTCTTGCTCTCTGAACATGCTGAAGATACGGCCCAACTGACCCAAACCTTAGACCCCATTGAAGGTGTAAAACTTGAAACCTATCTGTTTTCCCAACATTGTGATGGTTTAGGAACCACCCAACTGATTCATAATATTCGTCCCCAACACATTATGTTTTTCCATGGCAATTCTTCTTATCTAGAAGATTTAGCCGGTTTAGAAGAACTGCAAAATCGCTATCATCTCCATTGTCCTCAAGCGAATAAACGAGTAGAGTTACCTATCGGTGAGACCTTCATTCAACCAGCCGCTCCCGAAACCCATTATGAAGGAGAATTAACGGAATTAGAGACCACGGTTCAGATTGAGTTACCCGAACCCATTACCCGCGATCGCCGTTGGCAACACTTCAGCGACACCGGCATTCTGGAAGCCCGTTGGCAAGGAGAAGAGTTAGTGATTCGAGGTCTCTCTCAACGAGAATTGCTAGCCCAAGGGATGCCCAAAATGCCAGCAAATCTCGATTGTTGCGGCAACTGTGCCCATTATCGAGGACATCGCTGTTGGAACCCAGCCTCGGCCTTGTTTGAATTTCGCGTCAGTCCCGATGGTTTGTGTCCCGTCTTTGCCCACCACCGAGTTGAATAACCCTCTATCGCTAAACTTTCTCTCCTAGAGGTATGTTAAGAGAGAACTATTAATGTTAAAATCAGTAACAAAGATAAGATAGTTACTTACAAGGAAACCAAAGAAATTATGGGTCGTGTTGGGGTTTTGCTCTTAAATTTAGGTGGGCCGGAAAAACTAGAGGATGTTCGCCCGTTCTTATTTAATCTATTTTCCGATCCAGAAATTATCCGATTGCCGGTGACCTGGTTACAGAAACCCCTAGCCTGGTTCATTTCCAGTAGTCGCTACAAGAAATCTCAAGAGAATTATAAGCAAATTGGGGGTGGGTCTCCATTACGCAAAATTACAGAAGAACAAGCGCAAGCCTTGGAAGCAAGTTTAGCTCAAAAGGGGCAAGAAGCGAAAATATATGTAGGAATGCGCTATTGGTATCCGTTTACGGAAGATGCGATCGCCGAAATCAAACAAGATAAAATCGATCATCTGGTCATTCTGCCCCTCTATCCCCAGTTTTCTATTAGCACCAGTGGTTCAAGCTTCCGAGTCCTAGAAAAACTCTGGGAAGAAGACGCGGTACTAGGGAATAACATTAAATATAGCCTCATTTCCTCCTGGTACGATCGCCCCGGCTATCTGCAAGCGATGGCAGACTTAATTGCCCAACAATTAGACCAATTTGAACACCCCGATCGAGTACATCTGTTTTTTAGTGCCCATGGGGTTCCCGTCAGTTATGTCGAAGAAGCAGGCGATCCCTATCAAAGAGAAATTGAAGCCTGTACATCCCTAATCGTCAAAACTCTTAACCGTCCCAATCCCCATACCCTAGCCTATCAAAGCCGCGTTGGCCCAGTGGAATGGTTACAACCTTATACAGAAGATGCTCTAGAAGAATTGGGAGAAAAACAAGTTAAAGATGTGCTGGTGATTCCCATTAGCTTTGTGAGCGAACATATTGAAACTCTACAAGAAATTGATATTGAATATCGAGAAGTTGCTGAAGAAGCTGGAATCACCAATTTTCGCCGCGTTCCTGCTCTCGATACCCATGCCGGATTTATTAATGATTTAGCTGACTTAGTGATTGATTCACTCAACTCTCCGAGTCAGAAATTCTCCGATGTCGTGCGTCCTTCCGATCAATTAAAAATGTATCCTCAAGAGCGCTGGGAAATGGGCATCACCACCAGTGCCGAGGTCTGGAATGGTCGGTTAGCGATGCTGGGCTTCATTGCCCTACTGGTGGAATTATTCAGTGGTAAAGGCATTTTACATGCGATCGGTATTTTGTAGTAGGTTTTTCTAATCCCATTAACCGATTACCCATTACCAGCGCCAAGCGCTCTATACTCATGTATCCTCTAGACACGGTAACCATCCATCAATTTCGAGGACTACAAGATTTAGAACTCAAAGACCTCGGACAAATTAACCTTCTGGTTGGCATGAATAACTGTGGTAAAACCAGTGTTCTAGAGGCACTACTTTTGTATGCTAATCCCCTAGATATCAAAACTTGGCTAACCTTATCCAGACTCAGAGAAAGTACGCTTAGACTCCCCAGTTCCAGGTTTGAAAGTCTGCAATGGTTATTTCCAAAACATCCTCAAATACCTGAAGCAGAGTCAATTCCAAAGGGAATTAAAATCTCCAGTGAAGGTTCTTAAGCGATTAAAGAGATCGCCATCAATTATCAAGATCGAGAAGAAATCCGCTTCTTTGTAAAACCTGAACCTGTGACTCCTGAAGATGTTTTTGAAGAATATGAAAAAGAATTTCAAGAAACTAGCTCTCGGTTAGAACTGGATATCGAAATAACACAAAACCCAAAATCCCCTAATCTGAAGGGTATGATTCCTGTAGGAGTAGAACAAAAGATTATATTTGAGGGTACGGGAAAAGCTTTGATTTTGCCCGAATCAAAAAAAGAATGGAAAAAATTTTCGTTACCCATCGCTATTATAACCTCTGAGTCCCATCGTTCTAACTTTGGTCAACTTCGGCTACTATCCAAAGCAAACTTTGAAAATTTTAAGTCTGATGTCATCCAATTACTCAAGATTATGGATGAGGATATTGAAGATTTAGAAATATTGATCAATCCCCAAACAGTGAGTAATCAAGCCAGTATTTATATTCAACATAAGAAACTTGGACTTACACCCCTAAATACATTTGGTGATGGGGTTCGCCGCTTATTACATATTGCATTGCAACTTCCCAGAGCAAAAGATGGGATTTTACTGATTGATGAATTAGAATCAACTATTCATACTGAAGCTTTAGAAGATGCCTTTCAATGGTTAGTGGATGGGTGTAAAGAAATGAATGCCCAGCTTTTTGCTACCACCCATAGTTTAGAGGCGATCGATGATTTATTAGATGCGACAGAATCTGATATTGATTTAGTCTTCTATCGTTTAGAACAGGGCCATAATAAAACCAAAGTGACCAGACATCCTAGGGAGCGATTAAAAAGACTTCGAGAAAATTTAGGTCAGGAGGTGCGTTGGTGATGCGGAAATATGCCCTGATTGCAGTCGAAGGAAATCACGATCAGGCATTAATTGAGAAAGTCCTCAGAAAAATTTTGGGTTTCAAAAAATTCTCTGGTAATGAGCAGGATCTCGATCAATTTTGGCAAAAGTTTGTTCCTCAATATCCTCCCAAGCAAGGCAAACTCTATGTCAGATTAGATATGCCAACAATTTTACTCAAGGATACTCTTTCTGTGGCCATCTACGCAGGTGGTGGGAGCAATTTATCGATTAATCTAGAAGATACCCCTCTTCTGTCACTCTCCGAAAAGCTAAAGCTTTTCGGAATCGTAGAGTGTAGACAAGGCAGGCGATCGCGCCATTTTTTCTGCATATCAATTCCCAAGAGTATGCATATGGGCAAAAATGAGATCGCCACAC
>NZ_JAGHZH010000102.1:0-6010 GCF_017746885.1 Roseofilum sp. SBFL
GTCTTAGGTTTTGCTCCTACTACCAGTGCTATGATTGATATCCTCCTATCCGTAGCTATAAAGTTGATTAATCCTGAACCGTTAAAAAACTGGTTTACTCATTGTTGTTACTGTCCATCATAACAGCGCAAAGCGCTGTATGATTACAGTCAACCCGGTTTCTATTTCGTCACCATTTGTATTGACCAGCGCGAATGTTTGTTAGGCGAGATTGAAGAGGGAATCATAAAATTAAGCCGTTATGGTGAAGTTGTTGAATACCATTGGTTCAATTTAATGAAAATTTATTCCCATATTGCCTTAAATACATTTGCGATTATGCCGAATCATTTCCATGGTATCATCGAGATTAAAGATCGGGATAAAGATCGCGACCTAGCCAAAATCGTGAGGACATTTAAGACATTTTCGGCGCGTCGGATTAATCAAATTCGGTCAATGAAAGGCATTCCTGTCTGGCAAAGGGGATATTACGAACACATTATCCGCGATGAACATTCATTAGCCACAATTCAACAGTATATTATGGATAATCCGTTAAAATGGGAAATGGATGAATTGTATCCATCACCCGATTTCCATCAATGCGTAGGGGCGGGTTATACCACCATTTAGAAATCACACCAATAACCTTCGTGAACCCGCCCAACGGGATGTCGATACCTTCATTTAGCTAGGTGCTAAGAAACCCGGTTTCTTGAAGAAACCGGGTTTCTGGTTCCCCTGTGGTGGGTTATCGGTGGGGTGCGGGCGGGTTTAGGTCATGGATTTGTGGGTGTTCTAGATTTGGGGTTAACCCGCCCCTACGGTGAACCTGCCCAATCCGATGTCGATACCATCATTTCCGGTGGGTTATTGGTGGGGTGAGGGCGGGTTTAGGACATGGATTTGTGGGTGTCCTAGATTTGGGTGTAACCCGCCCCTACGGTGAACCTGCCCAACCCGATGTCGATATCATCATTTCCGGTGGGTTTATTGGTGGGGTGCGGGCGGGTTTAGGACATGGATTTGTGGGTGTCCTAGATTTGGGTGTAACCCGCCCCTACGGGTTGTTGTTTTGGTAATATGAACATGAAATATAATCCCACAATTCATCATTGTCGTTCCATTCGCCTGCCGGGATATGATTACAGTCAACCCAGTTTCTATTTCGTCACCATTTGTATTTACTAGCGCGATCGCAACGATTAGAAACCCAACTCAACCAGACTCAAGCAGAATTCAATTCAATCAAACAACACATGGAAGATGTCACGTCTGATATTACACGAATCGATCGAGAATTAGAAAAATTGCCACCTGAACCTCTATGGTAAAATAGGATCTTTGATTTAAACCCATCTAACTGAGTTCCCACCACACAACACCATTGATTGATGATCCCGTGAAATTTGCTTTATCTTCTATTCTCGTTCTGAGTGCAGTAACGATCGCCGCTCCTCCGGTCGCTAATGCTAGTATCTTTATTGCCTATCCTCGCGATCGCCATGAAACCACTGCCGATCGCATCTTCCTCATTGGTACAGCTCCCGTTGGAGAAGTGAAGGTGAATGGTCAAGTCATTTCTCGTTCTCCTCAAGGGCATTTTGCCCCTAGTTTTCCCTTGGAAATGGGAGAAAATACCTTTACCCTGCGCCATGGGAATCAGGAAAAGCAGATCGTCGTGATCCGTAACTCTGCCCTTCCCCCTGCTCCCGTGGGTTTGAATTTTGCCCAGGGATCGCTAACACCAGGAGTCAATATCGCTAAACCTCCTGGAGAACAAGTGTGTTTTTCGGCTGTTGCTCCCACCCCAGCCACCGTCACGGTTACCCTCGGACAACAAACCCGACCCTTAACCCCCCTCTCCACCCTGCCCCAACTGCCGCCCAATTCTGCGGTTCTCACCGGAGAAAACCAACCGACAACTGTTGCAAGTACCACCTATAAAGGCTGTGCGACGCTTCCCCTCACCTCAGAAGCACAAAATTTAGGTCAACCCCAATTTACCCTCACGCTTAACGGTCAAACCCTAACCCAAGCAGCTCCGGGAACCGTATCTATTCTTTCTCCTAAGCAATTTGAAATTGCCGAAGTGACTGCTGAAAATGGAGTTGCTCGTACAGGTCCAAGTACCAACTATTCCCGGTTAACCCCCCTTCCACAAGGAACCCGCGCCACAATTACGGCGGAAGAAGGGGAATGGCTCAGATTAGACTACGGTGCATGGATCAAGCGAGAAGAAACACGAGTCTTTTCCAGTGCAGCTCCTCCTGTTTCTCTCATTCGTAGCATTCAGGGTCGTCAAACCTCTGGATGGACGGAAATTGTATTTCCCCTGCAAGTCCCAGTTCCCGTTACTATTCAGCAACGCCAAAATAGTTTAACCCTGAGTTTGCACAATACTACCGCTCAAACCGATACCATTTATCTCAATGATGGCCCCTTAATTGAGCGCCTCGATTGGGAGCAGGTTTCACCGACGCGCATTGACTATACATTTGCCCTCAAAACCGAGCAACAATGGGGCTACAAGCTGCGTTATGAGGGCACAACCTTAATTTTGTCCTTGCGTCATCCTCCCCAGCCTTCTCGCTCATCCTCTCAACCCTTGCAGGGCATGAGGATTTTACTCGATCCCGGCCATGGGAGCGAGAATGACTTGGGCGCAAGGGGGCCAAACGGATATCCAGAAAAAGATGTGAATTTAGTGGTCTCTAAGCTGCTGCGGGATGCTCTGCAAAAACGGGGAGCAACGGTGTTGATGACCCGCGAAGGGGATGACGATCTTTGGCCCCACGACCGGGTGGAGATCATTGAAGCGCAGAAGCCAGATCTAGCCTTGAGTATCCATTACAATGCCCTTCCCGATGCCGGAGATGCAGAAAATACGGCTGGAATAGGCACGTTTTGGTATCATCCCCAGAGCCATGGTTTAGCGGTGTTTTTACATCAATATTTGGTGGATGAACTCCAGCGGCCCTCTTATGGGGTGTTTTGGAACAATTTGGCGTTGACTCGTCCGGCGATCGCCCCTTCCGTTCTGTTAGAGTTGGGCTTTATGATTAACCCCCGAGAATTCGAGTGGATCGTCGATCCTCAGTCCCAACAAGAGCTAGCAGACACTCTCGCCGATGGTATTGTCGTTTGGGTTACTCAAACCGACAAGCCCTAGGGAGATCGGCAGACAGAGGGGAATATTCCGATAGCAATATTTCTTTAAGAAATGTGTCACAGGGGACACAAACCTGATACATTGACCGAGTATCGGTAAATGATTTTGAATTGAGTGACGTTATGAAAGTCCTGGTTATTGGTGGTGACGGCTATTGTGGGTGGGCTACCGCACTTTATCTGTCTGACCATGGTTATGAAGTAGGGATTCTGGATAATCTCGTGCGTCGTCATTGGGATCAACAGCTTTGTGTTGAGACCCTGACACCGATCGCACCGATTCAGCAACGGTTACGCAAATGGCATGAATTAACCGGCAAAACCATCGATCTGTTTATTGGCGATATCAACGATTATGATTTCCTGATTCGCTCTTTGCGTCAATTTCAACCGGAGGCGATTGTTCATTTTGGGGAACAGCGATCGGCTCCATTTTCGATGATTGACCGCGAACATGCGGTCATGACTCAAACGAATAATGTGGTTGGAAACTTAAATCTTTTATTTGCAATGAAAGAGGAGTTTCCTGAAACTCACTTGGTGAAATTGGGAACCATGGGTGAATATGGAACGCCCAATATCGATATTGAAGAAGGCTATATCGAGATTAACCATAATGGACGAAAAGATACTCTTCCCTATCCGAAGCAACCGGGAAGTTTCTATCATCTCTCGAAGGTTCATGATAGCCACAATATCCATTTTGCCTGCAAGATTTGGGGTTTGCGAGCCACAGACCTGAACCAAGGGGTGGTTTATGGAGTATATACGGAGCAAACCAAACGGGACGAGCTGCTGATCAACCGTCTCGATTATGATGGTGTATTCGGAACGGCACTCAACCGGTTCTGTATTCAAGCGGCGATCGGTCATCCCCTTACGGTTTATGGTAAAGGTGGACAAACGAGAGGCTTTCTAGATATCCGCGATACGGTTCGCTGTATTGAAATTGCGATAAATAATCCTGCCAATGCGGGTGAATTTAGAGTCTTTAACCAGTTCACTGAAATGTTTAGCATTAGTGATTTAGCGGTCATGGTTGCTAAAGCAGGTAAACACCTCGGATTAGCGGTGGAAATTAACCACCTGGATAATCCCCGTGTAGAATTGGAAGAGCATTATTTTAATGCTAAAAACACCAAGCTTAAAGACTTGGGTTTAGAACCGCATAATTTAGAAGAGTCCCTGCTTGATTCTTTGATTAATGTGGCTCAAAAATACAAAGGTCGAGTTGATGAGAGTCAAATTCTTCCTAAAGTCTCTTGGCGGCGGAATTAGTTTGTTCAGCCCCCCGTTATTAGTCATATCATATCCGTCTAGTCAGTTAGGATAAGTCATTGCGAAGGTCGCGAAGGGGAATGAAGCAATCTTCCCAGTTTTGGTAATCTTGGCGATTGCTTCCCTCCGATCGCAATGACAATGGTTTAAGAGGGCATGATATCACCCATTACCCGATTGATGGTTTTTCGATATTGTTCTAGAACTGTGCTTTTTTATGAGAATTGCTCTATTTACAGAAACGTTTTTACCCAAAATTGACGGTATTGTTACTCGTCTAACACAAACGGTCGATCATCTGCAACGGTTGGGCGATCGCGTCTTGATCGTTTGTCCGGAGGGAGGACTGACGGAATATAAGGGTGCTAAAATCTATGGGGTATCGGGAATGCCGTTGCCTTGGTATCCAGAGTTGAAGATGGCGTTTCCACGACCGGCAATTGGGGAGGCGATCGCCGATTTTAATCCCGATTTGATTCATGTGGCTAATCCTGCGATCCTGGGTTTAGCAGGACTTTATTACGGTAAGAAGTTTGATATTCCCCTAGTGGCTTCTTACCATACCCATCTGCCCCAATACTTGCAACACTACGGGTTAGGCATGTTAGAACCCCTGTTATGGGAGTTGCTTAAAGGGGCCCATAATCAAGCCGATCTCAACCTCTGTACCTCTAGTGTGATGGTACAGGAACTGGTTAACCACGAGATTGAACGAGTGGATTTATGGCAGCGAGGTGTCGATACGGAACTGTTCCATCCCAGTTTAGCTTCTAGAGAAATGCGCGATCGCCTTTCCCAAGGCCATCCGGATAGTCCCCTCCTCCTCTACGTCGGACGATTAGGTGCAGAAAAAGAAATCGATCGCATTAAACCTGTCCTTGAAAGTATCCCCGATGCGCGGTTAGCACTGGTGGGTGATGGCCCCAATCGAGCTGTTTTAGAAGAACATTTTGCTGATACTCCCACCCATTTCGTCGGTTATCTGCGCGGCCAAACTCTTGCTTCTGCCTTCGCTTCGGCTGATGCTTTTATCTTCCCCTCCAGCACCGAAACTCTCGGTCTGGTTCTCCTCGAAGCTATGGCTGCCGGTTGTCCTGTCGTCGCTGCGGGAACTGGCGGCATCACGGATATTGTTACCGATGGTGTAAACGGCTACCTCTTCGATCCAACCGATCCCCAAGGTGCGATTTCCGCTACCCAGAAATTACTCGATAATCAAGCCGAGCGCGATACTCTGCGCCAAAATGCCCGTCAGGAAGCTGAACGCTGGGGTTGGAGTGCTGCCATTCGCCAACTACACCGCTATTACCAAGCTGTAGTTAATACCCGGCAACCGCTGGCAGCTTAGAGTTGACTCAAAAAGGTGAGTAGGAGAGGGGTTTATATCTCTCTTCTATCATTTTCAGAGGTCGCAATCGCCGATCCAGCCAGAGTTCTAGAGCTTAAGGGATGACAAGGAGGCTAAAGAGTAGACTGTATAAGGGATAGAACCTTTAATCCCTTCTGGAAAAATAAGCGCTTATGAGGCTTGGAATCCATCAATTCTTGAGCCAAAGAAGACCAACATTGAAAGGAGTGA
>NZ_JAGHZH010000103.1:0-4771 GCF_017746885.1 Roseofilum sp. SBFL
AGCCCAAGAAATCAAAAACTTCAACGTCCTAGAAGGAACCCTAGCCTATATTGCCCCAGAACAAACCGGTCGCATGAATCGAGGTATAGACTACCGCAGCGACTTCTATTCTTTGGGGGTAACCTTATACCAACTGCTCACCGGAATCTTACCCTTTACCAGTAACGATCCAATAGAATTGGTGCATTGTCATATTTCACAACCGCCCATCCCCCCAGCAGAAGTAAAAAATAACGCATTAAATCTTTCCATCCCGTCAGTCGTTTCAGATCTCGTCATGAAACTGATGGCTAAAAATGCAGAAGAACGCTATCAGAGTGCATTGGGATTAAAATTTGATCTCGAAACATGTCTCAAACAATGGCAAGAAACGGGAAAAATAGAAACCTTTGAGTTAGCTACACGCGACATAGCTGGACGTTTCCTGATTCCCGAAAAACTCTACGGAAGAGAAGCAGAAGTAGAGACCTTACTGGCAGCATTCGAACGAGTCGCCCAATCTTCACCCACCGCCGACTCCCGACTACCAACTCCCCATTCTGAAATGATGCTAGTAGCTGGGTTTTCCGGCATTGGCAAAACCGCCGTTGTCAACGAAATTCACAAGCCAATCGTGCGAGAGCAAGGCTATTTTATCAAAGGAAAATTCGACCAGTTTCAACGCAACATTCCCTTTAGCGCTTTAGTCATCGCCTTCCGGGATTTGATGGAGCAATTATTAGCAGAATCCGATGCTCAGTTAGCCCAGTGGCAGAGCAAAATTCTTGCCGCCTTGGGCGAAAATGGGCAAGTGATTATTGACGTGATTCCTGAATTGGAGTCAATCATTGGCCAACAGCCGCAAGTCGCTGAACTCTCAGGCAATGCCGCCCAAAATCGCTTCAATCTCTTGTTTAAGAAATTCATTCAAGTGTTTGCGACCCAAGAGCATCCCTTAGTCCTTTTTATTGACGATCTCCAGTGGGCAGATTCAGCCTCTTTGAATTTAATGCAACTGCTAATGGGCCAAAGCGAGACCAATTATTTGTTCTTACTCGGAGCTTATCGAGATAACGAGGTATCACCTGCCCACCCCCTGATACTAACTCTAGAAGAACTGGGCAAATTGGGAGCGACGATTAATACGATAACCCTTGAACCTTTAAGGGAAATCGACCTCAATCGTTTGGTCGCAGATACCCTGAGCTGTAGCCAAGAAGTAGCTCAACCTTTAACGGAATTAATCTATCAAAAAACTAAGGGAAATCCCTTTTTTGCGACCCAGTTTCTTAAGGGATTGCATGAAGATGGTTGGATTGTCTTCGATCCCAATCTTGGCTATTGGCACTGCGACCTGACCGAAGTGCGGCAGTTGGCACTCACTTTGGATGTAGTGGAGTTCATGGCTTCTCGGCTGCTACAGCTACCCGAAGCAACCCAGGAGATTTTGAAGTTAGCGGCTTGTATTGGCAACCAATTTGACTTGGAGACCTTGGCTATTGTCAGCGAACGGGAGTTGATGGAAGTGGCAACGGATTTATGGAGGGCACTGCAAGAGGAGTTGGTTTTGCCGTTGGGCGAGACTTACAAATTTTTTCAAGCTGACCGGGAAGATAACATATCGACTGAGGAGATCTCGGTTACTTATAAGTTTCTGCACGATCGCGTTCAACAGGCGGCTTATTCTCTGATTCCCGATGACCGAAAAGAAAGAACTCATTACCGGATCGGCAAACTGCTAGAGGGAATAATTTCTCCTGAAGAACGAGAAGAGCGAATTTTTGAGCTAGTCAATCAATTAAATCATGGCAAAAATTCAATCGCAGACCCACAAGAACGTTATGAATTAGCTCGTTTGAATCTCATTGCCAGTCGCAAGGCGAGAACAGCAACTGCCTATGAAAGTGGTCGAGAATACGTCAGCATTGGCTTATCATTACTTGGAGAAAATCCTTGGCGCGAGCAATATGTAATGACTTTAGCCTTCCATGATTTAGGGGCAGAACTCGCTTCTCTATGTAACGATAGGGAAGCCATGAATAAATTCATCAAAAAGGTTATAAAATGGGTTGATAATCCCTCGGACAAAGTGAATATTTATCAAACAAAGATTCAAGCACTTATTAATCATAGTCAGCTCAATGAAGCCATTGAGCTGGGACTAGAATTATTACAAGAATTTAATGTTACTTTTCCCGAAAGACCGAAAGAAGAAGATATTCAAGAAAGCATTGAAGCAATCAAACAGGCGATCGCCGAGCGAGACATTGAAGATTTGATTCATATTCCTAAGATGAGAGATCCAGAAAAAATTGCCATTGTTCGATTAGCAACTAGCGTGACATCAGCCGCTTCCATCTCGGGTTCTCCGTTATTTCCACTCATCGTTTCCTTAGCGGTAAAACTCTCTATTGAATATGGAAATACTCCAGCATCGGCCTTTGCCTATGCAACCTATGGAATGGTTTGCACTAATCTTTTGCAAGATGTGAATATCGCTGTCAAGTTTGGTCGTTTAGCTCTTAAAGTCGCGATCGAGCCAGAAGCTAAAATCATTAAATCAAGCGTACTCACGATTTTGGGATTATTTCTGTTTCATCGTACATCTCATACCCAAAAAACCCTACCGCTTCTACAGGAGGGCTATACCAGTGGACTAGAAACGGGAAATCAAGAATATGCCGGACATAACGTTCACAGTTTCTGTTGGAATTACTTTTTGTGCGGTCAATCCCTTGTATCATTAGAGCAGCAAACTCGTCTTTATTACAATGAGTTGATAAAATTTAGTCAGTTAACCTCAGCCAATTACTGTCGAATTCATTTGCAAGCTATTTCACACCTATTGTATGGTGCAGAAAATCAGAGTATTTTGTCTGGACAATTTATCGAAGAAAATGAAATTTTATCCCAACTTATTCCTGCTTCAGATTTGGTCGGCTTGTGGTATTTTTATATCCATAAGTTGATAATTTGCTACCTATTTGCGGATATTAATTCGGCTCTAAAAAATGCCACTGAGGCAAAGAAATATGCGATCGCTGGAGCTGGAATGGCTTCTGAACCAGCATTTTATTTCTATCATTGTCTGAGCATTATTGCTACTGTCAGCTCCCATTTAGAGTCAGAGTCAGCAGCCTGGCAACAACTTGAGGAGAACCAAAAGACATTACAACAGCAATGGGCGCGCCACGCACCCATGAATCACCAACATAAATGGGACTTAATTGAAGCTGAAAAATATCGCGTTTGCGGAAAATACTATGAGGCTGGAGATTGGTACGATCGCGCCATAGCCGGAGCGAAAGAAAACGAGTACCTACAAGAAGAAGCTCTAGCCAACGAACTAGCTGCCAAATTCTACTTAGACTGGGGTAAAGAAAAGGTAGCTGCAGGCTATATGACCGATGCCTACTATTGCTATGCTCGCTGGGGAGCCAAGGCCAAAACCGACCAACTCGAAGAAAAATACCCCCAACTCCTTGCCTCCATGCTGCAACAGCCTCGCTTGGAGTTACAGAGTGGCCAAACCGCGATCGCAACTCATACTTTGACTCAAATGAGCAGTTCAAGTACTAGCACAATTAGCTCAATGCTAGATTGGACAACGGCGATGAAAGCTTCCCAGTGCCTATCGAGCGAAATGCACCTGGACAAACTTCTCTCCACCTTAATCAAAGCAGCCATAGAAAATGCCGGAGCCAATGGCGGTATTCTGCTCTTACAGCAACCGTCTGGTTGGCAGGTTGTCGCCCGATACTCCCAAGAAGGTGGCGATTTGCCTTCGACCGAGGTATTGACTGAATGCTCTATTCCCACCAGTGTAATTAATAAAGTTAAACGGACTCAAGAAGCAATTATTATTAACAATTTCCCTGACGATACTCAGTTTGCCGGCGACTCCTATCTACTACAAGAACAACCCAAAAGCTTCCTATGCGCGCCCATCCTCAATCAAGGCAAGTTGATCGGTATCCTCTATCTGGAAAACCATCTAGCCGTAGGAGCGTTTACACGCGAGCGGATGGAACTGCTCAATATGCTTTGTTCCCAAGCGGCTATCTCGATGGAAAATGCCCGTCTTTATAAACAGTCCCAAGACTATGCCCAGAAACTCGAACAATCTCTTGAAGACCTGCAACAAGCCCAACTGCAACTGGTACAAAGTGAAAAAATGTCAGCCTTGGGCAATCTAGTGGCAGGAGTAGCCCACGAAATTAATAATCCCGTAGGATTTATTGCTGGGAACATAGAACCAGCGCGAGATTATGTGCAAGACTTGTTGGAATTAATAGATCTTTATCAGCAAGAATATCCAGAGCCAAGTGAAACAATAGAAGAAGAACTAGAAGCAATAGATTTAGAGTTTTTGCGCTCGGATTTACTGCAACTGATTTCTTCAATGCGATCGGGAACCGATCGCATCAGGCACATTAGTAATTCTTTACGAACCTTTTCGCGCACCGATAAGGAGTATAAAGTCCTCTTTAATCTGCATGAAGGTCTCGACAGCACTTTGCTGATTCTCAAACATCGCCTGAAAGCCAACGAGGAGCGTCCAGCGATTGAAATTGTCAAAGACTATGGACAATTGCCACAAGTGCAATGTTTTCCAGGACAACTCAACCAAGTGTTTATGAATCTGATTGCTAATGCTATTGATGCCCTAGATGAGGGTAACCAGGGACGCAGTTTTGATGAGATTGCCAATCAGATTAAGATTACTACCTCAGCAACGGCAGAAGAGGTCACCATTCGCATTGCCGATAATGGCATGGGGATGCCAGAAGAG
>NZ_JAGHZH010000104.1:0-55035 GCF_017746885.1 Roseofilum sp. SBFL
AATTATTGCCACAGTCAATGCCGGAGCTACATCCCTGAGTAACACCGCCCAAGTGAGTGCCTCAGACCAAACCGACCCTGACTCAACTCCAGGTAATAATATAGACGGTGAAGACGACCAAGCCACAGTAACCACCCCAGTAGGTAGTACAAATAACCCACCAGATACGCAAGATAAGCTGTCTGAAACAATTCCTAATGATGAGCCTGCTCCAGTTCCTACTCTGACGGCAACTGATCCGGATGGAGATGAGATTGTCTCTTTTACAATCACAACTCTACCTCCATCAGAGCAAGGAACTCTCTTGCTTGATGGAAATCCTGTTTCTCAAAATCAAGTTCTGACTCCTGAACAAGCCAGTCGGTTGGTGTTTAACCCCAACCCGACATTCACTGGGAATGCCACATTTAACTACACTGCTACAGATAGCCAGGGTAATACGGACACAACGCCAGCAATGGTGACGTTACCGGTAGAAGCCCCAGTAACCAATTCTCCACCAGAGGCACAAAATAAAACTGGAGAAACCCGTCCGAATGATGAACCGAGTCCAGTGCCGACTTTAACAGCAACTGACCCAAATGATGACGTGTCCTTCTACACGGTCACGACGTTGCCACCCTCGTCTCAAGGAACACTCTTGTATAATGGGGTGCCAGTACAACCGGGACAAAAGTTTACTCCAGAACAGGCGGGTCAGTTGGTGTTTGACCCCAATCCTAGCTTTTCGGGGAATGCTACATTTGAATATACAGCTACAGATGAAGCAGGTAATACCGATCAAACTCCAGCAACGGTAACTCTACCTTTAGTCGCACCAACAACGACTAACCCACCAGAAGCAATAGATAGGAGTGGCCCAGTACGTCCCAATGATGAGCCGAGTCCGGTTCCGACCTTGATCGGGACTGATCCGGATGGTGATATATCTTTCTTTACAGTTACCACTTTGCCGAGTCCAGAAGAAGGGACGTTGTTCTATAATGGCGAGCCGGTACAACCCGGGCAAACGTTTACCCCAGAGCAAGCTGGACAGTTGATTTTTGACCCGACTTCTGGGTTTACGGGAGATGCGACGTTTGAGTATACGGTGACGGATACTCAGGGAAATACAGACCCGACTCCAGCGACGGTTACTTTACCCATTCAAGCAGCAACCGATGGACTTCCACCGATCGCCACATCTAATCCGAATAATCCTGTTCCTAATAATACTCCAAGTCCAGTCACCCGTCTCCTCGGCAATGACCCAGATGGAGAGTTGGCCTTCTTCAGAGTCAACACAACTATTCCACCAGAGCAAGGAACTCTACTGTACAGAGGAGAACCGGTTCAACCAGGTGATACCTTTACCCCAGAACAAGCGGCACAACTGGTATTTGACCCCAATCCTAACTACACTGGAGATGCTGAATTTACATTCACTGCGATTGATGATGATGGTAACGAGAGTTCACCGGCTACTGTCACCATCCCCATTATTCAGGCAACCCCTACAGCTCCTCCTGTAGCTAATCCAGCGACTAGCGAACCCATCACCCAAGGCAGTAGCGAACCCGCATCTGTGCCGACTCTGACCGGTTCAGATCCGGATGGGATAGTTTCATTCTTTACGATTCAAGATCCACCGACTCCAGAACAGGGAACGTTATTCCTCAATGGAGAACCTGTAGTAGCGGGACAACTGCTGACTCCAGGGCAGGCGAGTCAATTGACATTTGTTCCGAATCCTAATTTTACAGGGAATGCAACATTTACATTTATTGCAACCGATGAAACGGGGAATGTGAGCGGGGTTCCTGGAGTCGTCACCTTACCAGTGGTGGGACAAACACCGGTCGTGACTCCCCAACCCAATACAGGTGCACCTATGGTTCCTGCTATCTCACCGTCAGATCAGACCCCAACCGTCTCTCAAGTGAATGAAACTCCTTCAACACTATCGTTTTTGGGATTTGACTGGAGTGCAATTTTAGGGATTGGTTCCCATCTGGATTGTCTCGATCCGAATCCGGAGTTTTATGCCCCTTCAGAAGCGCGGGTTAATTTAAATGTAGTAGAACGGGACTTTTTTGGAACCGAGCAGGCGGAACTATTGCGAGCGGATCATGACAATAACCGAATTTATGGCAATGGTGGCTATGACTTGATTCTGGCTTATCAAAGTAATGATACGGTTTTTGCCGGAAATGGTAATGATACTGCTTATGGTGGTAGATACCATGATATTCTTCTCGGTCAGGAAGGGACCGATCTTCTTCTTGGCGACCAAGATAATGATACGGTCTTTGGCGGCCCGGGTGATGATATTCAGTTTGGCGGCCAACAAAATGATTGGCTGTTGGGGGGATTTGGAAATGATACAGCTATAGGCGATCGCGATAATGATTGGGTGTTTGGTGAAGAGGGATTTGATTCCCTGATGGGCCATTTCAACCAGGATATTGTATTTGGCGGTATTAATAGTGATACAATTCACGGCGGTCGGGGTTGGGATATCCTATTTGGCGGCCAACACCCAGATACAGTCTTTGGAGACTTAGGCAATGATACGGTGCATGGGAATTTAGGTAATGATTCCCTGATGGGAGGAATGCACCGAGATTGGATCTATGGTCACCGCCAGCGGGATGTTATTCATGCAGGCCAAGGAGATGATGTGGTGTTCGGTGGCCAGGAAGAAGATACGGTATTTGGAGATCGCCACGATGATACCCTCTCAGGCGATGATGGCAACGATTCCCTCATGGGCAACCTCTGTTATGACATTATGTTTGGCGATCGCGGCAACGATACCATGCATGGGGGACAACAGACCGATCTAATGTTTGGAGGACAACATCAGGACTCCATGTTTGGAGATCGCGGTCAGGATGTGGTATCAGGCGATCGCGGTTCCGATACGCTATATGGTAATCTGGGTGGCGATTTTATATTTGGCGGTACGGAAAACGATACCATCTATGCTGGACAACAGGATGATTGGATCTGGGGTGGACAACATCAGGATTCTATGTATGGAGATCGGGGTCGGGATGTGGTATCAGGCGATCGCGGTAATGATACCCTGTACGGTAACCTGGGTCGGGACTTCATGTTTGGTGGCACAGGACAGGATACCATTTTCGCCGGCCAACAAGATGATTGGGCCTATGGGGGTCAAGATAGCGATTTCGTCAGTGGCGATCGCGGTAATGATATTGTATCGGGCGATCGCGGTAGTGATTATCTCCTCGGCAACCAAGATAACGATACTCTGTACGGGGAGACAGAAGCGGACTGGATACATGGGGGACAACAGAATGATGTCCTTTATGGAGGACAACAGAACGATACCTTAAATGGCGATCGTAACAATGATGTTTTATTCGGTGACCGAGATAACGACTCCCTCCTCGGAAACCAGAATCGAGACATTCTCTCTGGTGGAGCGGGTAATGATATCCTCTTTGGAGGACAAGAAGAAGACACCCTTGATGGAAATCAAGGAGACGATACCCTTAGTGGAGATCTCGGTCAAGATTTCCTCTATGGTGGAGATGGAATTGATGTTTTTGTCCTCCGAACTGGATCGGCAGCTAATGATATTTCGTCGGCTGATATTGTGGCCGATTTCCAAGTCGGTTTAGACTTTATTGGTCTCACAGGAGGATTAACTTTTGTGGACGTAACGTTAGAGGTTTTGAACAATACCACAATTGTCACCATCACCCAAACCAATCAAGTGTTGGGAATTATTAATGGTGTGACACCAGAGGAACTTATTCCAGCAATTATTCCCGTCGATATTGGTTTAGTTTGAATAGGGAGTCGCTAATAGGGAATGGATCGTTTACCCTTTATAGCGCTTTGCGGTGTAAAGAGGCGATCGCCATTCCCCAGCCCATAACCAGTATTTGTTGCAGAACGTACCCAGGCGTAAGCGGATTAACTTGGATATCCAAGGAGCCGATAGCATAGGAAAATTGCTGCACAAACCACCAAAACAGGTAAAAAGTGGCTGGGAGTTGAATTGGGATAAAGATAATTAGCAAGGGAAGCAGAGTTTCAATTTTAGCGTTGGGAAACCTGATGACGTACGCGCCTAGGATCGCGGCGATCGCGCCATTGGCACCAACGATCGGTAAAGCAACTTCCGGATCGAGGAAAATACGGATTACACCTGCGACAATACCGCTAATCAGATAAAACCCCAGAAAAGGCAAGCGCCCCAGTTGGCTTTCAAGCCGTTTTCCAAACACGTATAAAAAAATTAAGTTTCCCAAAATTTGGGCATAGCTGTAATGCAGAAATAGCGCTGGTAAAATGGCAAAGCATCGCCAGAGAAATGCAACCCATACTGCCGGATTATCGCTGCTGATTGCCTGTTGCCACAATCGAGTAATTTCTCCTGGAATCATGCCCCAATAGCCCACCCAATCAGATAATTCTCCGGTAAAATCTAAATGAATTTCGGCAAAAAATACCATTATAGTCAAGCTGATTAACCCATAACAGATGACTGGAGTTCTGGTAATGGGTTGAGTATCGCGGATGGGAATCATGACAGTAGGGAATGGGGGATGGGGAATAGGGAATTAGGCAATAGGTAGTTGCATATATAGCAATTCACGCTATGGTCAGGGATAAGGTTAAACTTCCTCTTCCACTTCTGGAGCTGGAATCCAGAGGGCGATCGCTTCCCCGAAGAATAACCCTAAAATCGCAAAGCCTGCACCCATGACTAAAATCGTCAACTCGGCACTATCCCATAAGGCTATCTGGGGGAAAAACAGGGTAATTATCAATATCACCATCGCTGATAAGCTGCCAATTCCCAAACATAATTGTACGGACAGTTTCGAGAAGGAATAAACTTGAAAATGGGTTAATAAGTAAGCAATAAACGGAATCCAAATTGCCGAAACATATGCCGCATAAAACGACGCAATTAATGTGACAATTTCACCCCCTTTTAGAGCAATGGTTAACGCCAAACTGGCATTGAAGAAGGCAATTAGCCACCGACTCAGGGGAGAAACTGGAAACCAACCTAAATCTAAAATGGTTTTGGTTTGAATTCGCAGAATACTACTTCCGATTCCTAATGCTGGAACGACTAAAGAGAGAAGGAATAAAAATCCTAAAAGATGATCTTTACCACCGCCTATGGTCACTAAAATATAGGGAATCACTTCTTTTCCAGCGATCTCCATCGGTAAAAGGTCACTTCTTTGGGCGGCTAAAACTAAAGCTGTGGGTAAAAAAGCCAAAACCATAAATCCCAAGGCGGCTAATAAACTGCCTCCATATAACGTGGGAATTGTTTTAGCTTGAACAATATACTGTTGATATTTCATATCAATCATCACCAAGCTGACTGTCGAGAGAGAAACGCCTACCACTTCTCCCCAACCGACTTGAGTTAGAGAGGGAATAAATTGACTGGGAATTGAGGCATATTCGGGTAATCCGTGCAAGGTCAATAAAGCATAAATTAACGAGCCAATATTGAAGACTAATAGGGCTTTAAAAACGACCCCGGCTTTCTCGATGGGAAGTAAGGAAATTAAGAGAAAAATAAATGCTAAACCTACCATACTGGGCAAGATGGGCAGGGATAAAACTTTGAGAATAAATGCACCGGCAATAATTTGGACGGCATCAATGCCAATTAAGGATAACCAAGACATCAGAGCAATCAAGGTTTTGACGAAAGAACCGTAGCGATCGCCTAAAACAGTCCAAATCTGATCGACTTGTTGCCAATAGAACTGAGCCAAGCCTAACAGTGCGAAGGTTCCCAGGGCAATACACAAGGGATATAAACTCCCTGCTGCTCCCAAAGTGAGGGCTTTTTCTGCCGTTCCCAGGACAAAACCCAAACCATAATGAGCGGAAATCAGTAGAGCAGCCAGAGAAAAAAGACCAAGATGGCGATCGCTAGATGAATTCACAATCAATATCCATTAACAGCATCTGAGAATGACTGTAAACTCCGATCGCCAATTCCCGATTACCAGCGCCCAGTTCTAGTAGAAATTCTCAAATCCGATCGCAAGCGTAAATCGAGATCCGTATTGGGATCGATCACAAACACATCGCTTTTTCCACCTCCCAAAAACACTCCAGTTAGCGCTCCTAAACCTGCACCCCCTAAGATTTCTTCCGTAGCGATCGCGCGATCGCCAGTTATCCCGGCTAAAATAGTTGCTGCACCCGCACCGATAGCCGCACCTCGGAGAACTGAAGTAGCTCGCGATCTGCCAATTTGCTCGGTTTCTGTAAACCGTCGTGAAACCGCATCCAACGGCAAACGAGAACCATTCACCAAAATCAACTCCTCAGCCACAAACCGAGTCCCTACCGTATTGCCAGCGATTGGTTGTAAAGCTCCCCTCACCTGAGATCCCTTGGGAATCAACAACTGTCCTTGACGGGAGGTAATATTATCGGGAATCGTCAACACTAACTCAAATGTTTCATCAGGAGCAATCACTACTGTTTCTGCGCGATCGTAAACCATCGGCAGAATAACCCCCTCTGGAATCACCACATCATTGGCATCCGGGAACAATTGGCTCACCAGAGGACTGGTTTGGGCGATAACGGGAAGCACTCCCACGGACAAATTCACCGTTAATAAACTGACCAAACTTAGACCCAAGCCTACTTGAGAGTGTAGTGATTTCTCTCTAAAACCGATCATATTCCCATCATCCTTTACTTAACAGCATCACCTCCATGACTGAACACGCTTTCCTCAAGTTCCGGGAATTACAGCGCTTCGCATGGTAATGGGTAATTGGAAAACCATGAATTCTACTTAATGCCCTATTCTAGCTGAGACAGTCCACTACTGAATCTCTTTTCTCTCTCTCTTAATACAAAGACGAAACTAATTTTTTCCGATACTCTTGAGTCAAAGGATGAGTGTTTCCCAAATACTCAAATAATGCTAACATCCCCTTGCGGCCAGCATCCTGCTCATAGGAGCGGTGTTGCTCGACAAAATAGAGTAAGCCTTCGAGCGCTCCTTGATAATCGAGATCTAACACTCGACGACAAGTGTCTACATATTCGCGATCTAACTCTGTTTCTACTGACAAACTCACTTGGCGTTGGAAATATAATAATCCCTTCATCGACTGGGCTTTGGAAAATAATTCTATATTCTCTTTACCTACAGTCATCAGCATTTTTTCTGCCTCTTCCAATTGACCCAAATGGGTGAGAAATTCAGCCGCTACTAACACCACTCTTGGATCTTGAGGATAAGTCTCAAACAGCCGATCTAAAACGGATTTGACTTGGGGATACTGTTTTTGGGCGATTAACCCTCTAATACTCTCCAAATCTTGTTCTAAGGAAGATTGCAGATTAAATTTAGACAACATTTCTCGGATTTGTGGCTCCGGTAAGGCTCCGACAAAACCGGGAATCACGTCTCCCTGATGCACCATGCGAATATCAGGGACTCCTTCCACGTGGTAGCGGTTAGCTAACTCTGGATTTTGATCGATATCAACCTTGGCTAAAATAATCCCATATTCAACAGCCAGCTTCTCTAAAATGGGCTTAATCATTTGACAAGGACCGCACCACGTAGCGAAAAAATCGAGTAATACGGGGTGTTGATAGGAAGCTTCTAAGACTTCTGGGGTAAAGTTGTCTGTGTTAATCACCATAGCGTGTTCCATATTTTTGTTCTCCTGGGTAATCGGTTATTGTCTTAGGTGCTAGTTCTCGATCTATAGATTATATAGATCATTAAGTGTCCTGAATCCCAATTTTTAAGAGAGACTTGAGACTGGAGGCGATCGCCATACCCCAGAAACCGAAAAGGAGGCTGCTACATGAGTGAAACTGCGATAGGACTTACACAACGACTCCATATATAGGAGATTGATGTCCTGTGCTTCACTAACACACCATACCGATAGAGTGAATGAGTAAGTTCTGTGCGATCGCTATTTATATCGGCGATCGCTTAAAATCACATAAGGACAACTTAAGCTCTTGAGAGCTGTAATTCATATCAGATAGGACTTTCAGGTATTTCATTACGTCCCTAATTTAGAAAATTTTGCTGGCCAGTCACATAACGATCACATAAGGATTATTTATGCAGACAATAGAAACGATAAACAACTACGCCCAGTAAGGGATGTACTTAGCGTGTTTCTTCGATTTGTTTTCAGGGTCGTAAGGTTTAATGAATCCTTCGTTAATCGTATCCGCAATAATTCGTGAAGCTGTAGAATAGTTTTTGTCATCAATCACAAATCTTTTCCGTAAAGATTCATTGGTCATTTGCTCGCGACATACATAGCGCAAACAGGCGTGTTGATAACATGCTCTAATGCGATCGCTTTTATCCATGTCCTTTAGCTCTTTGTAACTGAATAGAATCGCCTCTGTATGTTTGTCCTTGACATTAAATTCTGGAGCAGGTAATTGAAATACTTCTACTGAATGAACCACTTTATCTATACCACTACCTCGCTCTTCGCAGACCTTAATTCTTCTCATAAATGCTGCTAAATCTTCATTTCGAGATTGAGGTGGGACATCTATAAAACGCATTGTATCAACCAATGGTTCTCCTGGATTTCTGATTTCTATACGGTCGGAAAAAATCTCAATTGTAGAGCCAACACCTGTCAGACTAAAGTCTTGGTGAATAATGGCGTTAGCTACTAATTCTCTAATTGCAATATCTGGATACATTTTGATGTTTTTTCGTAGTGCTTGACCAATTTGCTCATTTTGGGGAATTTGAGCATTAATGAAGTGAATTATCTCTTCGTAACTTATAGCATAGCCTTTCTCAAATACTTGTTCTCTCTGAGTAACAATTCTATTCTTATCTTTGTAGATAATAACTCGGATAGACTTTCTCCCCAGACGATCGAAGTCAGTAAAATTTTTGGCAAAGAGAATTGCACCCAGATTAGTGATATCAAAGTAGTGACTAGGTTTTACATTAATCAATTTCTCTTTGGCTCGGCGTTCGAGTATACCTTGTTTGTCGTCTGGAAGATGTTGTTCTGTTAGTTCAAAATAAGCTGGGTAATTGATTTTGGCTAAAACTTCATTCGCTGTTAGATTTTCCAGTGCTAATCTTTTTTCAAAGACTTGACGAGAAAACGAACTCCACAGCTCTCGTTCTTTTTCTGGATAATCCTTAAGCTTCTTTTTATAACTCCCCACTCGAATATACTCTGTTCCTTGAAACCTAACGGGCTGATGGCTGGCACAAGGAATTTCAAATAAAGCGATTTCTTGGCTTTGATAGGTAAATTCATAAATCCTAAAACTCACTCTGGGTGAAAGAAGTTTGAGTAGCCAGTTTTCTAATTCTTCGTTACTAACTTTGCTTTGTTTAGGATTAAAGTTGGTCCCAACTATACTATGGGTATTATTTTCAATTCCCCAAACAATATAGCCTGCATTTTGACCATGTAATGTGGCAGAATTGGATAGTGCTGATATATATTCGCCTATGGTTTCCGGCTTTGCATTATCTTGCTTGAACTCTACCCACTCAATTTCTTGAGGTAGGGAAATGAGTTGTTGTAGGATACTTGATAACTGACTAGATTCCATATTTCTAACTTTGTGGGGAGATAATCTACTTAAGTGCATTAGTATAGCATTACAAAGTACAGAAAAGGAGGCTGCTACGTGAGTGCAATCGAACCCAGTATAACCGAGGAACTCTTCAGCGAGGTCAAAGCCTTAATCGACATAGCAAAACAGCGTGTCGCGGTTACCATTAATGCTGAACTTACCCTTCTATACTGGCAGATTGGATCCCGCATTTATACGCAGATTCTCAACCAAGATCGAGCTACCTACGGTAAACAAATCATCAGTACCCTGGCTCAAAAACTGACTGAAACCTACGGCAAAGGCTGGAGCGAGAAACAACTGCGCCATTTTGTCCACTTTGCCGAAACTTTCCCTAACCTAGAGATTGTCTCCCCAGTGTGGAGACAATTAAGCTGGACACAAATTAAGACCCTGGATGTTCTCCATTAAAATTTTAGGGGTGTGAAGGTGATGGGAAACCCAACCATTAGCCAGCCACTATAACATCTTTAACGATATCTGGAACCTGTTGAATTTGTTCTCGGCTCACCATCAAATTGGTTACAGCTCTAATGGAATAGGTTCCATTAGCCAGTACCAAAACACCTTTCTCTCTGAGCTTTTCGACGAGCATTGAAGCTGGCATCGATAGGGTGTTGAATTGTATGATGTTGGTTTGAATTGCTGCCGGATCGATTTCAATACCCGGAACGGTTTGTAGGCTCTCGGCAAGGAGACGAGCATTGTCGTGATCGTCTTGTAATCGCTCTCGATGATGCTTGAGGGCATACAATGCTCCAGCAGCAAGAATACCAGCCTGACGCATGGCTCCGCCAAACATCTTGCGAAACCGCCGAGATCGCGCAATAAATTCGTTAGAACCTACCAGAGCTGAACCCACAGGTGCCCCTAATCCCTTAGAAAAGCAGACACTGACGGAATCAAATGAGCGAGCGTAATCCACTTCAGAAATGCCCGTAGCAATGCAGGCATTCCACAATCGTGCCCCATCGAGATGTAATTGCAATCCCTGCTCTTGGCATACATGGGCGATCGCCTTAATATCTTCAAGAGGATAAATATGTCCGCCCCCTCGATTGTGAGTATTTTCTAGGCAAACCAGTTTCGTTCTGGGAAAATGATCGTCAACGGGACGCAGTACTGCCTTGAGAGCGTCGGCGGTAAATACACCGCGATCGCCATCAATCAGACGGCACATCACGCCTGAGAGTGCGGCTGGGGCACCTCCTTCGTAATAATAGAGGTGGGCGTTGGCATCAAAAATGACTTCATCACCCGGTTCTGTATGGGCACGCAGAGCCACCTGGTTAGTCATTGTACCCGAAGGCATAAAGACAGCCGCCTCTTTACCGAGTAGCTCTGCCACGTAAGATTCTAGAGCTTGAACTGTTGGATCGTCACCCAATACATCATCACCCACCTGGGCATTGGCGATCGCCTGTCGCATTTGAGGGGTGGGCTGAGTTACTGTATCGCTTCTTAAGTCAATCATCATAAGCTTTAGAGAAGATGTTAGGGTTTACTCAGAAGTTTTTTACTGACTATGTCGAACCAGATGTTTAACCCAATTTTCAAGAATAGTCAAGAATTCAATACTGCTCAGGTGGGTTAACCTCCCCTATCTCCCCACCTTCTCACAGAGATTGCATCACTTGCACGAACAGAATAGTATTGAGGATGAACTAGCTTGAGAATACAACAGTATAAGGGTGTCCTTTTGGAATGATACCGCTACAATTGACGCTGAAAAACTTTCTGAGTTATCAGGAGGCGACGCTAGATTTTAGTCAACTCCATACCGCTTGCATCTCTGGTGTAAATGGATCGGGGAAGTCGTCTTTACTTGAGGCGATCGCCTGGAGTCTGTGGGGCAAAAGTCGCGTGGGTAGCGAAGATGACTTGATCCACTATGGAGCGGCGGAAGTTCGGGTTACGTTTAGTCTTATTCAGCATCAACAAACGTTTCGCGTCATGCGCACTCGTCAACGGGGACAAAGTACGAGTCTAGAGTTTCAGGTGCAGACGGAAAGTGGGTTCCGTTCGCTGACGAGTCGGAATATGCGCCAAACTCAGCAGCTTATTATTGAGAGTCTGAAATTAGATTACCATACGTTTGTGAATTCGGCTTATTTGCGCCAGGGAAGAGCGGATGAGTTTATGCTCAAAGGGGCAATGGAGCGGAAACAGATTTTGGCGCGGTTATTGAATTTGGATCAATACGATCGGTTAAGCGATCGCGCCAAAGAAATTTCTGTCCAGCATAAAGCGACTGTGGGAGTCCTGCAACCGCAACTTCAGGCAATTGAAAGCCAACTGACGACAGAAGAGGCGATCGCCCAGCAATTGCAAGAAGTAGAGCAACATCTGCACCAACTGCACCAGACGCAAACGAGAGCAAAACAACAACTGAGCAGTTGGCAAACTCTCCAACATCAGCAACAAACGCTACAGCAACAACTCCAGTGGCATGAAAGTCAACAAGAAAGCTTGGAGCGCGATCGCCAGCGTTTGCACCAGGAGCGAGACACGGCTCACACCCAAAAAGAGCAACTCGAAAGCCTTTTAGCCCAAGAAAGTGATATTACCACGGCTTACAACACCTTCCAGAACCTGCAAGCGAAAGAAGCCCAACTTGCTGCCCAATTTAGCACCTATCAAACCACCCAAGAACAGCTTAATCACTTGCGTCAGACGCAAAAAGAGCAACAACAAGCCTTAGAAGATCAACTACGTCTGATTCAAATTCAACTGGATCATCTGCAAACTCAAGAAAGAGAACTACAAGCCATCCTCGATCGCCAGCCAGAAATTGAAGCAGCTCAAGTTAAACTACAACAAGCTCGCGATCGCCTCAATTCCCTCGATCAACTTCAATTGCAAGTCTCTCCCCTGCTTCACCATCGCCAAAATCTGCAACGGAAAATTGACCAAGCCACTGCCCAATGTCGAGCTAAACTCGAAGAATTACAAAGTTCTTGGAAACAACTGCAAACCGAACAAGCCCAAACCCCTTTATTAGAACAAGCGGCTGAAGATTTAGCCGGTGAAATTGCCCAATTGGAGAAAAAACGCATTTATCAACAGCGCGTCTTAGAAAAAGGGCAAGAACGGCGTAATATGATGGAGCGGTTGCAGGCACAACAGCGCGGCTACGAAAGCCAACTCGATGCCATTAGTCAAAAATTACAATTGCTGAAACAGCGATCGAGTCCAGAAAATAGTGACGATCGAATCTATCCACCTTGTCCATTATGCGATCGCCCCCTGGATGAACACCACTGGCACTTAGTGCAAGAAAAACACACGTCCGAACAACAACAAATCCTCAATCAAATCTGGGTCATTCGGGAACAGCTTGCCACTTCTGAGTTGGAAATTAAAGTTTTCCGCCAAGAATACCGGGATTTAGATCGCGAACTGGCTAGGCTCAGTCCCGCTCTGGAAAAGCGAGGACAACTCAAAGCTGTCTTAGATGTCACGGAGCAAAAACTCGAACGCCTCCAACAGTTGCAAACGGAAATTTTGGAGCTAGAGGACGCTTTGCAAACTCGCAGCTATGCCCAGGATCTCTACATTGAACTGGAAACAATCGATCGACGGATTCAGCAACTCAAATATGATGAAAAAGATCATGTCCTCGCTAGAGGTCAAGTCGAAAAATGGCGCTGGGCAGATATGAAAAAAGGAGAAATTAAATCGGCTCTCAAACAGCAGAAAAAACTCCAAGAAGAGCGTCCAGAATTACAAGATCAAGATCAACAACTGAGCCGCCGTTTAGAGAAGTTACAGACAACCTCTAGCCTCCAGCGCCAAATTCAAACATTAGAAACCCAGTTAGCGGAAATTGACTACGATCCAGAGAGCCATCAAAGATTGATCGATCAGTTGAGGAAGGCTCAAAGTGCCCAATTTCGTCATCAACAATTGGAACAAGCCCAAGAACAGTATCCCCAAGTTGGTCAGACTTGTCTAGAGTTAGATCGTCGCTTAGAGGATCATCAATATCGGACGCAGGAATTGGGCGAAAGTTTAGCTCAGTTGCATAAAGTTCTGCTACAAAATCCGGATGCTACGCCTCAAGTGAGAGCTTTAGAGCGCCAAATTCAGGACGGGCAAAATCAGCGAGAAGAGTTATTGGCTCGTAAGGGTAGATTGCAACAGCAGCAGCAACATTTAAAAAGCCTCAATCGGCAGTATCAAACGATTAAACAACAACTGGAAGTTGCTCAGAGAAACTATCGAGTGTACACTGAGTTAATGTATGCTTTTGGTAAAAAAGGGATTCAATCTCTAATGATTGAGAACATTTTACCAGAGTTAGAAGCGCAAACGAATCGGGTGTTAGCACGGTTGAGTTCTCACCAGTTGCATGTGCAGTTTATCACGCAAAAATCCCAGAAAACGAAGAAAGATAAATGGGTGGAAACCCTAGATATTTTAATTGCCGATTCCCAGGGAACTCGTCCCTATGAAACTTATTCGGGGGGGGAAGCCTTTCGGGTAAACTTTGCCATTCGTCTAGCTTTAGCGAAACTCTTGGCGCAACAGTCGGGAACTGCCTTACAAATGCTGATTATCGATGAAGGATTTGGCACACAAGACGAGGAAGGATGCGATCGCCTGATCGCGGCGATCAATGCCATTTCTCCTGAATTTGCCTGCATCCTCACTATTACTCACCTGAATTTCTTTAAGGAAGCGTTTCCGGTGCGTATCGAGGTGACGAAAACGGCGAATGGTTCGCAACTTTCGGTACAAAGTTGACGATCGATACCTGAGTCATAGAACCCCGGTTTCTTCAAGAAACCGGGGTTCTACCACCAAGCCATCTATTCTATACTGAGGAAGCTAGCGTTTTCAGGGATTGTTTGATGCGATCGCTATCTTGTCCTTTCTGATTCCAGAGTAACCAAGATTGGATCAAATCGGGACCGTGGACTTCACCGGTTAAGGCTGCGCGTAGACTCCGCATGACTAAACCTTTTTTCACCTTTTTCTCTTTGGTGACGGCTTTAATGGCATCTTTGAGGGTGTCTTCCGTCGCGCTTTGCCCTTCAACCGTGGCTAAAAGGGACTCTAGAATTTCTTTTACGCCCTCTTTTTGCAATTGTTCCGTTGCTTCTTCAGAAAAGTTGATTTCTTGACTAAAGAACATTTGCGCTAATTCCACGGCTTCCGGCAAACGGGTTAAACTGGGGCCAATTAAAGCAACAATTTGTTCTAACCAGGAGCGTTCTTCTGAGTCTGTGGCAAAACCAGCTTCTTGCCAAACCGGAAGGATCAGATCGGTTAATTCAGGGATGGGAAGATGATGGAGATATTGGCTATTAATCCAGTTGAGCTTATCCCAATCAAATTTAGCACCGGCTTGATTGACGCGATCGAACGTAAAGGTTTGGGCGGCTTCGTCTAGAGTAAAGATTTCCTGCGTCGCATCGGGAGCCGTCCAACCCAACAGGGTCATATAATTGGCTAGAGCAGGAGCAATATAGCCCATCTGACGGAAGTCGGAAATGGAGGTTACGCCATCGCGCTTGGAGAGTTTGCGGCCGTCTTGATTTAAGATTAAGGGCGTGTGGGCAAATTCGGGAACCTGTCCGCCGAAAGCTTCGTAGAGTAAAATCTGTTTGGCGGTATTGGCGATATGGTCTTCACCGCGAATGACATGGGTAATGGTCATATCCATATCATCAACGACTACAGCTAAATTATAGAGGGGTTGGCCGACTCCTCCGGCTTCGGCAGCACGAGCAACCACCATATCCCCCCCTAAGTCGCTGGCTTTCCAACTGACGGTTCCTCGGACTAAATCTTTCCAAACAATGGTGCGATCGTCGTCTATTTTAAACCGGATTACAGGTTTGCGACCTTCGGCTTCAAAGGCGGCTTGTTCGTCTGCCGTCAAATTGCGATGGCGGTTATCATAGCGGGGAGCAAGTCCGACGGCTTTTTGCTTGGCTCGCATGTCGTCGAGTTCTTCGGGAGTGCAATAGCAGCGATAGGCTAATCCTTGATCGAGTAAGGTTTGTACGGCTTGTTTATAGAGATCGAGCCGTTGGGACTGATAAAATGGGCCTTCATCCCAGGTTAAGCCTAGCCAATTGAGGCCTTCGAGGATATTATCGGTGTATTCAGGGCGCGATCGCTCCCGATCCGTATCTTCAATTCTGAGAATAAACTGTCCTCCTAGATGGCGGGCGAATAACCAGTTAAATACAGCCGTCCGTGCTGTACCAATATGGAGGTTTCCAGTGGGACTCGGTGCAATTCTAACTCTGACGCTCACAAAAGTTTTCTCTTTCGATACAACTTTTTCTCATTCTAACCCTTGAAATGCTCTTAAATCCCTATAAGGATTGAAAACTAACTCGCCAAAAGACACTTCAGGGGGGAAATCAGCCAAGAATATTGACAAAATAAGACCCAACCTTTACCCATGGAAATCAAGGCTTTCCAGAACCAAGGGGTCGTTAACACTTTAGGATTTTGAGTTAAGAAAACGCCAGTTAAATACATAGTCAGCCGCTACTCCAGATGAGGTGATGAATGAAAAATCATGGATGGGAAAAACAATCGCGTGAAGTAAGCAGCGCGTTAACTTCCCCTATGCTTTACACCATAAGGAAATGCTGGAACTCGATCTATCCCGATTGTGCTAGTCTCTAAACCGCACAAAGCGCTTTGCGCTAGGGAATGGGGAATAGGGAATGGGGAATAGGGAATGGGGAATAGGGAATGGGGAATAGGGAATGGGGAATGGGGAATGGGTTACGGTAGCGAACTTTTTCTCTGCTATAGGACAGGGAGATCGTGTCGTTCCTGATGGGTAAGACTAGAGACACCTGGGTAACTGGCAACTTTGCTCACCAGTGGTTTCGGCATCAGAAATCCAGATTTCTGGCAATCTTCGATCAAAAATTGAGAACTCTGGGCAGACTGGTGTAGAATACTAAGAAATGTTACAGAGCGAAAAAGAAACTAAATGCGAGTTGCGATCGCTGGAGCTGGATTAGCAGGACTCTCCTGCGCCAAATACCTCACCGATGCGGGTCACACCCCCATTGTCCTAGAGCGTCGGGATGTCCTAGGAGGAAAAGTAGCCGCCTGGAAAGACGAAGACGGGGACTGGTACGAAACCGGATTGCACATCTTTTTTGGGGCTTATCCCAATATGCTGCAATTATTCAAAGAACTCGACATTGAAGACCGTTTGCAATGGAAACAGCACACGATGATCTTCAACCAGCCAGAACAACCCGGAACCTACTCCCGGTTTGACTTTCCCGATCTTCCCGCTCCCATTAATGGTCTAATTGCCATTCTCCGCAATAACGATATGCTCACCTGGGGCGAAAAAATCCAATTTGGCATCGGACTGCTTCCAGCTATCCTTAAGGGACAGAGCTATGTAGAGGAAATGGATCGATATTCCTTTAGTGAATGGCTCAAAAAACAAAACGTACCGCCTCGCATTGAAACCGAAGTCTTCATCGCCATGTCCAAAGCGTTGAACTTCATTAACCCCGATGAAATTTCTGCCACCATTATCCTCACAGCTCTGAATCGATTTCTCCAGGAGAAAAACGGCTCGAAAATGGCCTTCCTCGATGGCTCTCCCACAGAAAGACTGTGCCAGCCTTTAGTCGATTATATTAGCGATCGCGGTGGCCAAGTTCGACTCAACGCCCCCATCAAACAATTCCTCCTCAAAGACGACTACAGCGTTGGCAGCTTTTTACTGCGCGGACTCGACGGTCAACCCGATGAAGAGCTAACCGCCGATGTCTACGTTTCTGCCATGCCCGTAGATCCCCTGAAAACCATCCTGCCCCAACCTTGGCGAACCATGCCCTACTTCCAGCAACTCCAAGGACTAGAAGGGGTTCCCGTCATCAACCTGCACCTGTGGTTTGACCGCAAACTCACCGACATTGACCATCTGCTCTTTTCCCGCTCTCCCCTTCTCAGTGTCTACGCAGACATGAGTAACACCTGCAAAGAGTACGCTAACCCAGACCGCTCCATGCTGGAACTGGTTCTAGCCCCCGCTAAAGACTGGATCTCGAAATCCGATGAAGAAATCATCGCCGCCACTTTAGCCGAACTGAAAACCCTATTTCCCCAACATTTCACGGGCGACAACCCGACAAAATTACTCAAATCCCACGTCGTCAAAACCCCTCGCTCAGTCTACAAAGCCACCCCCGGACGGCAAAATCATCGCCCTTCCCAAGAAACTCCCATTCCCAACTTCTATCTCACTGGAGATTACACCATGCAGCGCTACCTCGCCAGCATGGAAGGAGCAGTCTTATCCGGCAAATTAACCGCCCAAGCTATTGTCAGAAGTCAGGAATTAGGAGAAACTCCAATAAAGTCCCCGGCTAAATCTGAGTCTGCCCTCTAAATTTCCCACCGCCGAATCTCTCTGTAACCCATGCTGCAATTACCGAAGCCTGCTCGCATGAGACCGCTTGTCTCCCTAGAACAATCCTATGAACTCTGTCGTCAAATTACGGCAACCTACGCTAAAACCTTCTATTTAGGAACCCTGTTGATGCCAGAAATCAAGCGCCGCGCCATCTGGGCCATTTATGCTTGGTGTCGGCATACCGATGAATTGGTAGATGGTAAGGAAAGTGAAATTACCACTCCAGAAACCCTTGACCATTGGGAACAACGCCTAGAAGAAGTGTTTGACGGACGTGCCATCACCGATGAAGAAGTTGCCCTAGTGGATGCCCTACACCAGTTTCCCCTAGACATTCAGCCCTTTCGCGATATGATTGCCGGGCAACGAATGGATTTATTCCAAAGTCGGTATCAAACGTTTGACGATCTGTATTTGTACTGTTACCGAGTTGCGGGAACCGTGGGGTTAATGTCTACGTGTGTAATGGGCGTAGATGAGTCCGGTTCTGTTGCTCCTTGGCATAATCGCCCCTATGTACCGATAGAAGAGGCGGTAGCCCTAGGTATTGCCAACCAGTTAACAAATATTCTCAGGGATGTAGGGGAAGACATTCAGCGCGGCAGAATTTATTTACCCTTGGAAGAGTTGGCTCTGTTTGACTATACGGAAGAGGATTTACTGAACGGGGTGATTGACAAGCGTTGGCGCGAGTTTATGCGCTTTCAAATTCAACGAGCGCGGAAGTTCTACAAACAAGCAGAACGGGGGGTACGCTATCTGATTCGGGATGCTCGATGGCCAGTTTGGTCAGCGTTGATGCTCTATCAACAGATTTTAGGAGCGATCGAACGCAATGATTATGATGTATTTAGCAAACGCGCTTATGTGTCTTTACCGAAGAAATTGGTGACTTTGCCTGTGGCTTATATGCGATCGCAAATCTTCTAATCCTATCCAATTACTTTAAGCAAGGGGCTGAGGGTCCCTTGTTTAGTAGCACTTCATCCAGTTTTGTCCTATTCTGAGATTCTTGGCGATCGTGGTAGGGCGGGCAGTTGATTCAAATAAGATTCAGATATGATTGTAGGGGCAAACAACCATTTGCCCCTACAGATCCCATTTTTGCAGATAGATCTTAATGACTATAACCCTTCTTTTCTTTTACACCTTATCCATTTTGGCGACGACGAGTACCAACTAAGGCTGCACCAACTAGACCAAGACCCAGGAGAGTTGCAGGTTCAGGTACAGCAGTAAATACAGCACCACTTAGAGCCATATCATCAATTGAACCACCAGAATTGAGAATAGCCCAAGCCTCATCAACCGTCATATTGTTCTGTTGGAAAGTCAGGTTACCTGCCCCCTTCGTTGTTTCCCCACCAATGTCAAAGGTACCAAAAAGTGCTACATCAATAGAAATATTAGCACCACTTTGCTTAATATCATATTCAGCATTCTCTAAGATGAAGACGTTAGCTCCGTCAGTAATTTCCCCAACATCACCCATGGCCACCTCAAAAGGATTTTTCGTCCCGAAATCTAGGAAAGGATTTTCATAGATATCACCACTAAAGCTAACGACTTCCTGGATTTGTGCAGTTTGGAATGGAGCAAAAACACCTTCCTGAGTTGTCAGAGCCACAGGAGTGAAGGGTTCATTATTAAAGTCTAGTGCATCTTTAGTTAAGGTAACACTCGTTAGACCGTCGATACCAAAACCACCGCTGAATTGAGTAGAGCTGAAAGCATTGGCAGCACTGGAAGTAGCCATAACACCAGCAACGGTTAAGGGAAGAACAGCGATAGAAGCAACGAGTTGGTTTTTCATGACTTATTAGGACTCCAAATAACTTGAATGAGTGTTTGTTTAGTATTGAGCTTAGACCAATATCTTTTCGAGCTTGTAGAAACAACATTGTGAACACCCTGAGTAAACATGTTCAGTAATTGTTCCTGAGTGTTTTCCTCTCATGACTCTAAGTTAGCAAGAACTACGGAGTACTTACAAGCATTTTTCCGAAAATTCACGGAAACTTTAAAAAAAATAGGTTCATCATGAAGGATTTGTGAAGTTGATCTGGGATTTCCCGGATCTGGGTCACGAGAGAGCTATCTTTGCCTCGGTTTATTGCGTAAAATTTGGGCCGTGAGTCCATTAACGTGGACAACCTGTGAAAAGATTGCTTGGGAGTAGGGAGAGTGGGAAAATACCATTAGAGTAGGTTGAGTGGGAACTCGTGAGTGGGGTAAGTACAAGTTATGACCGAAACTCGAAGTTTACAAAACTATATCAATGGGCAATGGTGCGTCTCTAGAGCAACGGAATCGATTTCGGTAACGAACCCAGCGACGAGTGATGAGTTAGGAAGAGTTCCGGTTTCTCCAGCTACTGAGGTCGATCGCGCAGCAACAGCAGCCAATATCGCCCAGCAGGATTGGCGCAGGGTTCCCCCGCAAGAGAGAATTCAGTATTTGTTTAAGCTAAAAGGGTTGTTAGAGCGAGACTTTGAGAGCCTTGCCCAGACAATTACGATCGAGTGCGGTAAAACGTTGAAGGAGTCCCAAGGGGAGTTACGGCGAGCGATTGAGAATGTGGAAGTGGCTTGTGGGATTCCGACTCTGATGCAAGGGGTTAATCTAGAAGATATTGCCCAGGGGATTGATGAAATCATGATTCGGCAACCGGTAGGAGTTGCAGCAGTTATTGCACCGTTTAATTTCCCGGCGATGATTCCGTTTTGGTTTATGCCCTATGCTCTCGCTTGTGGCAATACTTATATTGTGAAGCCTTCGGAGAAAGTGCCCCTGACGATGGAAAAGGTGTTTCATCTGTTAGAGGAAACAGGACTACCCAACGGAGTAGTGAGTTTAGTTCATGGAGCGAAGGAAACCGTAGACGCAATTTTAGAGCATCCCTTCATTCGGGCGATTAGTTTTGTCGGTTCTAGTCCAGTGGCTCGATATATATATAGTCAAGCGGCGGCGCATGGGAAGCGGGTGCAGTGTCAGGGAGGAGCAAAAAATCCGATTATTGTGCTGCCGGATGCGGATCTGGAGATGACGACGCGTATTGTGATTGATAGTGCGTTTGGCTGTGCGGGACAGCGCTGTTTAGCGGCTTCGATCGCTCTCACGGTTGGTTCTGTGCGAGATTCGTTTCGGGAGGCGATCGCCACCACCGCAACGGAGCGTAAGGTCGGGTTTGGTCTGGATGAAGGTATCCAAATGGGCCCAGTCATTACTGAAGGGAGTCAACAGAGAATTGAAGGATTAATCGATCGCGGAACCCAAGAAGGCGCTCAACTTCTTGTAGATGGCAGAAAGGCGAACATTCCCGGTTACGAAAAAGGTTACTTTGTGCGACCGACTATTTTAGATGGAGTTGAGCCAGAGAGCGCGATCGCCGGAACCGAAATTTTCGGCCCAGTTCTGGGCTTAATGCATGTGAACGATTTAGAGGAGGCGATCGCCTTAATCAACCAAAGTCCCTGGGGAAATATGGCCTGTTTATTTACCAGTAATGGCGCAGCCGCCCGTAAATTCCGCTATGAAGTTGAAGCCGGAAATATTGGGATTAACATTGGTGTTGCTGCACCCATGGCCTTCTTCCCCTTTAGTGGTTGGAAAGAGAGCTTTTTTGGGGATTTACACGGTCAAGGCCGTCATGCCGTTGAATTTTTCACTCAAACTAAAGTTGTCATTGAACGCTGGCCCAAGAACTGGTCGCGGCACTTTTAACCTCATCGGTCATAAAAAATAGATTATAATTTCCTATAAACAAGATTGCCAAATTGAGATGCCAATTAGATGCCAAAAAATCAAGATTCTGGGTTTATTCTAATTGTAGATGATAATCCCACTAATCTATCCATACTCTCAGAAGCCCTTAGTAGTGAAGGATTTCGCTTTCGGGTAGCGATGGATGGAGAAAGTACCCTCACTCTTGTCGAACGGAATCAACCCGAACTCATCTTGCTTGATGTACAAATGCCAGGAATAGATGGTTTTGAAGTCTGTTCTCGACTCAAAGAAAAACCTCTTACCGAAAAAATTCCCATTATTTTCGCTACGGCATTATCTGATACAGAAAGCAAAACGAAAGGCTTTGCTCTAGGTGCAGTCGATTACATTCCAAAACCTTTCGATCGCGAAGAAGTCCTCGCAAGAGTACGGGTGCATCTGCAACTCAAACACTTGAGAGAATCTTTAGAAGACCAAGTGCGCGATCGCACGGCTGCTTTGCAACAAGCTCAGGTTCAGTTAGTTCAACAAGAAAAACTCTCCAGTTTAGGAGAAATGGTCGCGGGGATTGCCCACGAACTCAATAATCCAATTACCTTTCTTTCTAGCAATCTTGAACCCTTAAAAGACTATGTGGTAAGTGTAAAAGACATTCTTCATCTCTACGAGCAAGACTGTCCTAAACCCTCAACAGAATTAGAGAAAGCTATAGATGATTTAGATTTAGATTTTGTGCTGGAGGATATGGAAAAAATCATCGAATCTTTTACTCTTGGTGTCAAACGAATCAAAAACATATCGGAATCTCTGCGGATCTTTTCTCGTGCCGATAGCGAAACAAAAATTGAAGCAGACTTACACGCATGTCTAGATAGTACCCTGACTATTTTGCAACATCGTATCAAAGGGAGTAGAGATCGCGACCCCATCGAAATCATTAAAGCCTACAATTCCCTGCCCCCAGTCTTGTGCTATCCCGGGCCGCTGAATCAGGTATTTATGAATATCTTAGCCAATGGGATTGATGCTCTAGATGAAAGCCTCTTACAAGGTAAATTAGACAACCCAAAACTTGAAATCCAAACCAAATTATTGCCCTCAGACAAAATTGAGATTCAAATTACCGATAATGGTCTCGGTATTCCCGAATCGATCCAAACCCGTTTGTTTGAACCGTTATTTACCACTAAACCGGTGGGAAAAGGAACCGGATTGGGACTGGCGATCGCTCATCAAATTGTGGTAGAAAAGCACCAAGGACAACTGAGTGTAGAATCTCATCTAGGGAAAGGAACTACATTTACCATTAAAATTCCGATCCAAGGTTAAGCCAATTCAGTCGCCCGAAAATCCAGTCATAGAAGAAAAAAGTAATGATAAATTTAAATCCATGAAATCATGAAACGTCGCCACTTTATCCATACATCAGCAACGGCCTTAACAGGAGCAGCCGCCCTAGGCAGTTGTAGCCAGCCAGACCAGCAAAGTGAACCAATTGAACCAGACTCCAATGTCCTTTTTCCCGTTGTGCAATGGCGAATGGCTACCAGTTGGTCTAAAGCACTCAATATTGTATTTGGAAGCGCAGAAACCCTATCGCGCCGTGTCAAAGAAATGACAGGAGGACGATTTGTAATTATTCCCTATGGTGGAGGAGAATTAGTGCCTCCCTTAGAAATCTTAGATGCTGTTGGTAATGGCACTGTAGAGTGTGGTCACTCAGGAGGCGCTTACTATATTGAGAAAAACCGCATCTTTGGCATCGATACATTACCCTTTGGTATGAATTCCCAACAGCTAACTGCCTGGCTATATCGGGGAGGTGGCTTAGACCTTTTACAGGATCTCTATGCTGACTATGGCGTGATTAATTTTCCGGCAGGGCAAACTGGGGTTCAGATGGGAGGATGGTTCAGAGAAAAAGTCTCTACACCAGCCGATTTTAAAGGGCTAAAGATGAGAATACCGGGCGCTGGAGCGCAGGTAATGAGTCGTTTAGGAGTCGAGCCGGTTACCTTATCTTCCACTGAAGTCTTTTCCGCTATGGAGTCAGGAGAGCTTGATGCGGCAGAGTTTAGCGGGCCGTTTGATGATGAAAACCTGGGAATTTATCATGTTGCTCCTTACTACTACTATCCCGGTTGGTGGGAAACCAGTTTCGCATTTCAACTCTACGTTAATTTAGAGGCTTGGAATCAACTGCCTAGTATATACCAAGAAATTTTTAAAGCGGCAGCTATAGAAACTCATGTGACGACATTGGCTCACTATGACACGGAAAATGGCGCGGCTCTAAAACGATTAATCAGTCGCGGTACGGAGTTGTTACCCTTCAGCGAAGAAATATTGAATGCGGCTTATGCAATAGCGATTGAACTCCAGGAAGAAATGGCTGCTCAAGATCCCGGTTTTAAGGCTGTTTATGACCATTGGAGGGCGTTTCGCAATAATATTTCGGGGTGGCACGCAGTCAGCGAACTGAGCTATGCCAACTTTGCGTTTAATCGCGATCGCTAATCATAGCGCTTCGCGCTAGGGAATGGGGAATGGGGAATAGGGAATGGGGAATAGGGAATAATGGAGGAGAATGTGCGCAGGGCCTTGCTATATATTGGGAGTAACCTCAAATGACTAAACTCTCCCCAGTTTCGAGTATCTCTAAGGTCGGCAAGTCTTTGAGAGCGTCGTGGAACGATAAAATTTACCATCTCAATATTAGTCAAAAGCTCAATATCAGCTTTGGCATTCTGGCAGCCCTTACCTTTTTAGTGGCTGGACGCAGCTACCTAGCGGGACTTTGGGTCACCCAAAAAATTCAACAAACTCAGAATATACGAGTTCCTTTGGCGATCGCCTCCGGGAATGCTCAAGAAAACCTGTTAGATATGCTGCTCAATGTTCGGGGGTATAACATCACGGGAGAATCGCGATTTCGGACTCAGTACGAACAATCGAGGCTGGCATTCGAGGCCAATCTTGCTCAATTGGAGATACTATTGGGCCAGGAGCCGATCGCCGATGACATCGATCGCCAATCCCTAGAGAAACTGCAAGCTGCCTACCAGCAATGGTCTACCCTACCGGATCGACTCTTTCTACTCAAAGATAGCCCCCGCGAGAATCAACCCGCTCTCAAGCACTTTATTGCCCAGGCAGAAGCTCCTGCTGAGAGACTCAGAGCAGAGATCGACCAGATTTCCAATTGGCAGGAAGATAATGCTTCATCGATCGCAGATTTGTCGTTGTTCAAGGAAATCTTGAGGTTTCAGGGGTCATTTGACGGCATGTTAGGGGAGCTAAAAGGATATATTGCTACCCAAAATATGTCCCTGCGACTAGAATATGCGAGCGCTCTCAAAAAAAATGATGCGGCTTGGGAAGCGCTCCAAGAGCAGAAGTCCCTATTGCCCGTAGAACAGCGTCAAGCCCTAGAGAAGGTAGAAGGGTTGCGATCGCAGTTTTTAGCAGAAACGGCTGCCCTCTTTGCCCTCGTGGAAGGAGAACGTTATCGCGAAGATATTTTCCTGTTTAAAACAGAAGCTGCACCAGTAACCCGCGAAATGGTGGCCCTATTAGAAGCGATTGTTACCCACCAACAGGAACAATTATCCCAAGATTTACAGGCAGGAAGTCAAAGTTTAAGTCAAGCCCAGTGGCAAGGACTACTAGCCGGTTTGATCGCTTTATCGATGGCTATTATTTTAGCGATTGCCCTACGACGACAAATTGCCCAACCCATTATTCGGTTAACTGACATAACCAACCGGGTGATGTCAGGCAATTTAGACCCTCAAGCAGTTGTAGAATCGGGCGATGAAGTTGGAACTCTAGCTCAAACGTTCAATAACATGACGGCCTCCTTGCAAGCATCTCGTGCAGAAATGCAATGTTATAATGAAGCCCTAGAAGAACGGGCGGAAGAACTCAAACGCTCAAAAGAACAAGCCGAAGTTGCCAACCAAGCCAAAAGTGATTTTTTGGCCAATATGAGTCACGAACTACGAACGCCTTTGAATGGTATTCTCGGTTATGCTCAAATTTTAGTCCGCTCTAAAGTCCTTGCAGATAAAGAGCGTCATGGAATACATATCATTTACCAATGTGGTTCCCATCTACTCACCCTAATCAATGATATTTTAGACCTCTCTAAAATTGAGGCACGCAAACTCGAACTGAATCCCAAAGCCGTACATTTACCGTCATTGCTGCAAAGTGTGGTGGAAATGTGCAAAATTAAAGCTCAACAAAAGGGGATTGAGTTTATCTATCAACCTAGCTCTAGCTTACCGGATGGCGTAGAAACGGATGAAAAACGCCTACGACAGGTCTTGATTAATTTGTTGGGTAATGCGATTAAATTTACTGATTCTGGTTCGGTAACCCTGGGAATCGAGGTTCTCGATCGCTCTGCAACCACTGCCTCCATTCTATTCAAGGCAATGGATACCGGATTCGGTATTGCCGAAGCCGATCGCATTAAGTTGTTTGAAGCGTTTGAACAGGTGGGCGATCGCCAAAAACAATCGGAAGGAACCGGTCTAGGACTAGCCATTAGCCAACGGATTGTACAACTGATGGGGGGCAAGATTCAAGTTAAAAGTCAACTGGGAGTCGGCAGTGAATTCTTCTTCACCACAGAACTCCCCATTGCTGAAGATTGGGTGCAGCAAGTCAAAGACGATCGCAGTCATAATATCATTGGATATGAAGGCGATCGTCGTACCATTCTGGCGATCGACGATCGTTGGGAAAACCTTGCTGTTGTGCGAAACCTGTTAGAATCTCTTGATTTCAAAGTCATTGAGGCAGAAAATGGTCAACAAGGATTAGAACAACTCCGTTCAATCCAACCCGATCTAGTGATTACCGATCTAGTCATGCCTGTAATGGATGGATTTGAATTTTTAAAGCAGGTTTCTTCATCTAAAGATCTCCAACAAACTCTCATCATTGTTTCATCCGCTTCTGTATCTGAACTCGATCGCCAACGTGCCCTAGATACCGGCGGGCATGACTTTTTGCCTAAACCCGTAGATGCCAAATTACTCTTTCAGTTACTCTCGGCTCATTTAAATTTAGAGTGGGTTTATCAAGACCCTCCTCCAGATTCATCTTCACCTCAAGGAGCCGATGGAGGCCAATCGGAGCGGGTAATTGTGCCGGATCGCGAAGTCTTAGAGCAATTGCTCGTTCTCGTACAAGATGGAGATATTCAAGCCATTACCGAAGTGGCAGAAGATCTGGTGGCCAGCGATCCGCCCTTAAGTGTTTTTACCCAAAAAATGTTGCAATTAGCCAACACTTTCCAGCTCAAACGCTTACAAACCTTCATCAGTCAGTTCCTTAACCAATAAGTTGACCCAATACCCCTTATCCAGTATGCTGATAACAAATGATTGTTTTTGTGTAGCATCTATACCAGCAGAAATACATGGTTTCACCATCTCTCTCAAATTCTGATCGCACAATAAGGGATCGCCTAAACCCTTCCTCATCTGACCATCAAGACTCCGACCTCCTTATTTGGCGACCGCACGATTCCAAATATCAAACCTCAGAATGGTATACCGGTTACGGTGAAATCGAGCAAGAAGGAGATCGGCGCTCATTTAAAGTGACAGCCACCTATACCCTGCAAGCAGAAGTCAAAATAGTCCAAGGGATTTTAGACCCCACCACCCCTATTTTGGCCAATCTTTATCGAGAACGGGGTCGCTGCATCAGCATTATTGATCGAACCATTGATGAACTTTATGGAGAAGCCCTACGCCACTATTTCCAAGTTCATGAAATCCCCTTAGAACTCAAAGTTTGTCGTGCTTGGGAATCGGATAAAACTCCCGAAATGGTTCATAAACTCCTGCATTTTTTAGGTAAAGAAGGCTGTGATGTTTCGCGCAACGAACCCGTTTTAGTCGTTGGCGGTGGAGTTCTCAGCGATGTTGCAGGATTAGCCTGCGCTTTGCAGCATCGGCGTACGCCCTATGTGATGATCGGGACTTCAATTGTGGCGGCCATTGATGCTGGCCCTTCTCCTCGCACTTGTGTGAATGGGGAGTTATTTAAAAATAGTATCGGCGTATATCATCCTCCAGTTTTAACCTTCGTAGACCGTAGCTTTTTCCGTACCTTACCCACCGGTCATATTCGCAATGGTATGGCGGAAATTATCAAGATGGCAGTAACCGACGATCGAGAATTATTTGAACTCTTGGAACAGTACGGGGTAGACCTGATTGAAACCCATTTTGCCATGGTCAATGGGAGTCCAGAGTTAGAGAAAATTGCTGATGAAGTCATTTATCGTGCCCTGTATGCATATATGAAGCATGAAGGGACGAATATGTTTGAAACCTATCAAGATCGTCCCCACGCCTACGGCCATACTTGGAGTCCCCGGTTTGAACCAGCAGCCAAATTAATGCACGGTCATGCAGTTACCATTGGCATGGCTTTTGGCGCAACTTTATCAGCCAAAATGGACTGGATCGGTGCTGGCGATCGCGATCGCATTATCAACCTCTGTCGCACCCTTGGTTTATCCGTCTATCATCCCATTGTTGAAGACACAGAACTCATGTTCGCAGGCCAGAAAAATATGCGCCGTAAGCGAGGCCAAGGCGGGCTTTGGGCCCCCTTACCCCAAGGCAGTATTGGCTCGTGTGATTATGCTCAAGAAGTGTCTCCAGAACTATTACAAAGTGCAATAACAGAGCATCAAGACATCTGTAGTCAGTTTCCCGATGGTGGTGCAGGGCAGGAAATGTATCTTAGCGATCTAGGATTAGAGTAAGGGAACAATTGTTATGAGTGAAAACCATCCAGAGGTTCAGAACCCTAGACCTGTAACTCCCCTAGGGATTTTAGTAGAACAGTTGGAAGCCATTTCCAAACAGGCAAAATCCACCAATATCCCGACAGAGCTAATCGATCAAATCGAACGAACGTATCAACTTGCGGCTGGACTTAATCCTTACATTGAAGCCAATACGACTCAAGAATCCCCCGCTTTAGCCACCCTTGCTCACAAAACCAGTCAAGAACCCTGGGAACTGCGATTTTCCGATGGCGAAACGGTACGTCAGTTAGAGCAAGAAATGCTTTCTGGACATCTGGAAGGCCAAACCCTAAAAATGTTTGTGTCCATGACGAATGCCAAGCATATCCTAGAGATTGGCATGTTTACCGGTTATTCTGCCCTAGCCATGGCTGAAGCCTTACCTGATGATGGACAAGTCATTGCCTGTGAAATTGACCCCTATGTAGCGGAATTTGCCCAAGCGTGTTTTAAGCAGTCTGCTGATGGAGACAAGATTTCGGTTAAGGTTGGACCAGCGTTGGACATTATGAAAGAATTAGCCGAAGTAGGAGAATCCTTTGATTTTGTGTTTATCGATGCCGATAAGGGTAAGTATATTCAGTATTTGCAGATGCTATTAGAGACATCTCTGTTAGCTGAAAATGGCTGGATCTTCGTCGATAACACCTTGTTGCAAGGGCAGCCTTATCTGAAACCGGAACAGCGTAGTGCCAATGGGGAGGCGATCGCCCAGTTTAATCGCTTTGTCACTGAAGACCCCAGAGTAGAGCAGGTGTTGCTTCCCTTGCGCGATGGTGTGACGATGATTCGCAGAAAGTCGAAACCATAAAATCAACATGCTCATCATATTATTTATCCAAAACCGTGCTTATGCTCTCTTTCAGAACTTAAGCACTTTCCTGTTACTTACCCTCCTCTTACCCTTCAATCTCTTAAAAATCTTACCAGCCTTACTCTGGAATATTCTCACTTCTATCCGAGCCAAACTGCCAGGAGATGAAAAGCCTAAGAATATCCTGATTACTGGGGCAAAAATGTCCAAATCCCTACAACTAGCTCGTAGCTTTAATGGGGCTGGACATCGCGTTTTCCTTTTAGAAACCCATAAATATTGGCTCTCAGGAAATCGTTTTTCCAATGCTATTAAAGATTTTTATACAGTTCCTAATTCTGAGAAAAACTGGGACGGTTATCAGCAAGCAGTATTAGAAATTGTCCAAAAAGAAAACATCAATTTATTTATCCCCGTATCAAGTGCCGCAGGCAGTTACGATGAATCGCGACTCAAAGCAATTCTATCCCCCTATTGTGAGGTCTTTCATTTTGATCTAGATATCACTGAGCTGCTAGACAACAAATTTACATTTATTGAAAAAGCCAAAAGTCTTGGTTTATCTGTTCCCAAGTCATTTTTAATGACTGACTCGAAGCAAATCCTGGATTTTGATTTTGTGCAAGATGGCAGTCGATATATCCTCAAAAGCATTCCCTATGACTCCGTACGCCGTTTGGACATGACCAAACTACCCATGAAGTCTGAGCAAGAAATGGAAGAGTTTGTCAAAGAGTTACCCATAACTGAAGATAAACCTTGGATTATGCAAGAATTTGTTCAAGGGAAAGAATATTGTACTCATAGCACAGTTAGAAAGGGGAAAATAAGACTGTATTGCTGTTGTGAATCCTCTGAATTCCAAGTCAACTACAATCATGTAGAAGAACCGGAAATTTATCAATGGGTGAAAACTTTTGTCAGAGCCTTAAATCTCACGGGTCAAATCTCCTTTGATTTTATTAAAACCGAAGATGGACAAGTGTATCCCATAGAATGCAATCCTAGAACCCATTCCGCTATTACCACCTTTCACGATCATCCCGGAGTCGCGGATGCCTATCTGAAAGATGTTGAAGATGAAACCAAAAGCCCAATTTTTCCCCTACCTGATAGTAAACCCACGTACTGGACATACCATGAATTGTGGCGACTGACTCAAATTAGATCGTTTGGGCAATTCAAGGCTTGGATTAAAAGGATGATTGAAGGTACAGATGGCATTTTTCAGCCTCATGACCCCCTACCTTTTTTGATGGTACATCATTGGCAAATTCCTCTGCTGATATTGCAGAATTTGAAAACAATGAAGGGTTGGGTACGAATCGATTTTAATATCGGCAAATTAGTTGAATTAGATGGTGATTGAAAACAAGAGTATCCCACTGAAAGATCTGAATTTTACTTTAGAAAAATAATATGTAATATGTCTCTAACTCAATCGTCTCAAAGTCTCTTAAAAGTCTTGCACCTAGCAGGTTCTCGCGTCTCAAATTTTTACTACGACTTATCGATGATTTACGCTAAAGAGGTCGTACAGCCTCCAGGAGTTAGCAGTTACTATGCAATTGTCAATCCAGATGGTTTTTGGCAGTTGGGAATGTCATTGGATTCCAGGTCAGAAAAGATATCACTTCAGGAGATGATGGCTCGACTCCCCCAGATCGATCTGGTAGTTCCCCATATGTTTTGTTTTCCTGGCATGACGAGCTTCCGGGCGTTTTTTGAGGATATTTTAGGTTTACCAATGGTGGGTTCTCCATGCTACTGTACCGCCCTAGCAACGAACAAAGCTCATACCAAAAGTGTGGTGTCTGCTGCTGGGGTTCGTGTGGCGAAGGGACAAGAGGTACGTCGAGGGGATAGGATAACCCTAGAAACGCCCTTAATTGTCAAACCGAACTCGGAAGATAACTCTTTAGGATTAACGTTGGTTTCCAGAGAAGATCGAATCTCTGAAGCTTTGGAAGTGGGCTTTGAGCATGATGAAGTCTTGTTAGTGGAAGAGTATATTCCTGGTAGGGAGTTGCGGGTAGGAGTTATTGAACACAAGGGAGAGTTATGGGTAGCGCCGACGATCGAGTATTTGGTCACTGAGAAGAACCCAGTTAGAATGGTACAGGATAAGTTAGAGCGTCGGTCTGATGGTACTCCCTATAGACAATCGAAAAATTCGCCAGTTAAACTGGTTTGTCCTGCGGATGTGACACCAGAATTATTTGAGAAGGTGGCTGATGCTGCGAAGAAAGCCCATATTGCTTTGGGGTGTCGTGACTACTCCCTGTATGATTTTCGGGTACATGCTCAAACCCATGAACCCTACTTGTTAGAGGCGGGTTTATTTTGGTCGTTTGGCAAAATTAGTGTGATTTCCCGGATGCTAGAGGCTGATGCCCAAAACATAGAAGAAGTCATCTTAGATCTATGGCACACAGCGGCTCAGCGAAATCCTGTGGCGCGTGGTTCAAGTATAGTACGACATACTAGGAGAACGGTTTTTCCTGACAGAAATTCAACAATCTAGTCAGATCGGCAAATGTCTCTCTATAGGGGATAGAGCGATCGCAATCTCCAAAAATGACAGAAGAGAGATATCTAATCATCAATCATCGCTGTATCACCATCGGGACTTTTTTCAACACCCCGTTCATCAGGGCGATCGCCCTCTAGGGTGGGTGGAGGAGTTAAATATTGGTCTTCATTTTCTAGGTTTTCATCGGCATAAAAGCGATAGAAGAGGAGGCTATCTTCAAAGCCATGTTCATCTAAAACATGATGAATAATGCCGAGGTTAACCATCATTTCTCCCATCATAATCGCTTCGGGACGGGTCGATTGTTCATGCTCCATTAACCAATCCACTGCTTCAGAACCCACAAAACAGTTAGAAAAAGCTTTTAAACCATAGCGGCGATCGCGAATCGATATGCCTTCGGGACCGCGCATTCGTTGAAGGATATCTTCCCAATTGTATTCTGGCTTAATTTTCGGGCGTTCTGGTGCAGGCACAGGTGACGGTTGCCAATCTTCTCGACCTTGTTGAGTTAACCAGGTATCCGTGACTTGTTCGAGTCCAGGTAGTTTAATATGTAAATCCCGTTGAGGAAAAGGAATTCCAATCCCATAGTGTTCTAAATATAGGGACATATAATGGAGTAAATGGGTTTTCACTTTCGGTTGTTTCAGAGGGTCTCGAATAAAGACCACAATCCGAAAGTTGAGGGCACTATCTCCAAATCCTCGAAATTGCGCTTTTGGTGGGGGATGGCGGAGAATTTCAGGATGGGGAATCTGAGCAACAGCGAGCAGGACATCATGGACGAGTTGCATGTCTGAACCATAAGCGACACCCACATAAACTTTGAGACGAGTTAAACCAGTACGATTCCAATTTTGTACTTCTCCTTCAATGAAGCGGGAGTTGGGAACCATAATGGTAATCCGGTCAATGGTGGTCATTTCGGTCACTCTAGGACCGATTCGTTGCACTAAACCTTGAAAGTCTCCCACTTGCACCAGTTCCCCGACTTGGATCGGTCGTTCAAAGATCATAATTAGACCGCTAATAAAGTCTTTGGCAATATTTTGCAAACCAAATCCAATCCCCACACCCAGGACACTGATCAGGATCGCGAGGGAACTAAAGTCTACACCGCTCAGGGTGAGAATGAGCAGAAAGCCGATGAAAAGGAGAGCATAGCGAATAAAGAACGCGATCGCCTGTTGAGAATGGCGATCTACTCCGACGAGGGGGACAATTTTTGTTTTGAGAACTTCAGTAAAAGAGTTGGTGATTAAGATTAAGGCGATCGCCATTACCCCAATTAACAGTAAATTATTCAGGGATAATGCTCGTTCACCAACGGTAAAAATTTGTGCTGAGAACAGATCCCGTAAGAAAACATAGGTGCGATATAACCAGCGACGACTGAGGGGAAATAGATGGGTTACATAGCAGATAACGATGAGCCAGGTTGATACTTGCAACAGGATCAGGACTAAAATTTTCCAGGAAGTTTTAATCAGCTCTGAATCCTGTTTCTTTTGCCGCTGTAAGCGTCGCTGAAGCCAAAACCAGAGACTTTGTAGGGCGATCGCCACAGCACTAGCCATCAGTGCCATTTTAATTGCCCAGGCTCTATAAATGGGCGTTCGTTCTCGGCGAGCGCGTTGCAGAGCTTGTTCAATCTCATTTTGCCAACGCTCGGCTTGTTCTAGGGACGGTTGCCCTGGCATCATATCCGATGCAGTCAGGGTGACGAGGTGGCGCTTATTAACTTGGAGACTAACTTGGCCGTTATTTTGGGCGATTTTGACTTCAGGTGGGGTATCCGTGGCGATCGCCCGATCCAGCTTTTCCTGTAATAACTGATTCACTCGGGTGGCTCTCTCCTCAGCGCTAAAGCGCCCAGAAGCTTCTACCTCAAATAATTCATAACCATCCAATACAATTGGAGCTTGAGTGGCTATTAGTGCTGTGGGTTGAGTTTGGGCCCATCCAGGTAAGGATAATCCCAAGCCAACCCACCCCAAGAAAAGTATCAACAGCAGTTGTGCGAAAATGCTTCTGCCTCTTGTCCTTAGATAGGCTTTACGGCCGAGTCGAGTCATCTTCAATACTCCTGACTGGTTACCCAACGGTCTGATTCAGTTTATCAAAAATTTTTGCTCAAACAGCTCGAGGACGATCTCCGCTTTCGCTAATACTATGAACCTATAATGTCTATTTTAGTTCGGTCCAGGTTCTATTCCCTATTCCCTATTCCCTATTCCCCATTCCCCATTCCCCATTCCCTAAAAAATGAAGTCAATATCAAATTGGCTTAAATCTACCCAATGAAGTTCTCCTTCATCCTGCACATTAGTGGCTACCAAGAGAACCGTTTTAGAAATCATGGCGATCGCCACTGGGGAAGGGGGTCCTAAAATCCGGCCAACCACTTGGCCATACTCATCTAATAAGATTAAATGACCGCGACCGTCAGCCATAACATAGCCCCAAGAGGCGATCGCGACACATACCGGTAACTGTACTTTAATCGGAATCGGTCGCATCCGAAAAGGCTTCAAATCCATCAACAGCGGCCCATGGGTATCCCACTTAGGAATCACCAAAACTCGATAAGAAATAGCACTGGGAATAATCCGATCGACTTCTAAGGAAAGTTTCCAGTGTCCGAGAAAATTTCCCCGACGAGTAAAGACTTCGATTGCCGTTTTTCCCTGTTCCACTCGCCAAAATATTCCATGATGATCGTCAAGAATTTGGACTTGATGGACTGCCTCTCTAACGGGGACTTGAGGACGAGAGAACCAAGAGTGATGATGAGCAGTTGAATCGAGGTTTTGTTCCGAGCGATGCCAAACCCATAAGTGATTGTCCTCAGTTACTGCCGCGATCCATTGGCTGTGAGGATGGACATCTGCCTTAAAGGGAATGCGAAGATGGGCGATTAACTCAGCGGAAAGGACGGGAACTTTCGATAAATCAGGGTTTAAGTGATAAATACATTGGTCAGTCAATGCAACACAACCTTGAGAGGTTACTTTTAATTCACGAATATCTTCCGGTAAACAGGCTTGAGCGACTTTAGCTAAGGTCTCAAACTGATTAGCCTCTTCCTGATAGCGTTGATAGTGAATCGAGTCTGAGATTGCCCAATAAATACAGGTGTGAGAACCACAAGGGGAATGGTTATCGTTGGTCTGTGAATGTATAGAAACGGCTAAAGCAGCGATCGCTCCTGGCAGGGCATGGGTAATAATGGGTTCATCGGTGAGGGAACGACTTGGTGGATAAGGGAGGACACTGATTGGAGTAGCGGATAAGGATAAATCAATTAACTCGGAAAGGCGATCGAGGTCACTGAGCATTTGCCTCGCGCTTTTATAACGCCGAGCAGGTAATTTTTCTAAGGCTTTGAGAATGATTTTTTGCAAAGGTAGAGGCACCTGGTCTGGAACGACGACCCGTTGATTGAGATGATAGTTCATCAACTGTTGGGGTTGTCCAGAAAAGGGGCGATTCCCCACCACTAACTCATAAAGAATCACCCCTAGAGCATAAATATCTGACTGAAGAGAATATTGCCCATAGAAGCGCTCTGGAGCCATATAAGCCGGCGATCCTGTATTATCTGAACCGGCTTTACTTTCCTGCATTAACCGAGCAATACCGAAATCCGATATGCGAGCGATCCAACCCCTTGATTTGAGTGTTAATAAAATATTTTCTGGCTTCAAATCCCGGTGGATAATCCCTTTACTATTCGCATGTTCCATCCCTTGCAATACATCTTTCATAAATTGGATCGACATCCCCAAAGGCAGTTTTCCCTGGCGATCCATCCAATTTCGTAACGTTCCTCCCTCACAATAATCCATGATCAAATAGCGCCCTTCTCGAGAATGTTCTAGGGCGCGACACGTGACAATATTCGGATGGGAAAGTTGCAATAAAAACCTCAATTCTCGCAAAAACTGATGCGTTGGAAAACGATGTTGATCTAAATCTTTTAGGGCAACTAATTTTCCCGTTTTGCGATGACACCCACAAAACACACGCCCAAACTGTCCTTGGCCAATCAATCCTAAAATCAGATATTTACTTTTGGGACGTTTGGGCACAGTCATAGGCAGATCGTTCGTTTACATTTGGATTAAGTCATTCATAATATCTACATGAGCTGTTCCCTGTTCGATCGGTTCTTCAATTTTTCTTAAGCGTTCCTCTAAGCCGACAATAAAGTGGTTACATTCTGCACCCAAAGATTCACAAGAAGTTTGGACACAATGTAAGTCTTTCCCACTCAATTGACTAAAGAATGCACTAAACACTCCCGCGTCCAGGAAACAAACGGGAACACCAAGATTGGGCCCCTGGGTTGCGAAGGGAGCATTCCAAGTTTTGACAACTAAAAAACCTTGAGCAATATAACTTTGATCGAGATCAATTTTTCCCCATCCGTGAGTTTTCCAACATTCTTTAAACGATTGCAAAAAGTCTAACATACTCATATCTGCTAACGGTTTTTCGTAGTATTCCGATACTTCTTCAGCAAACCGAGCATAAAAATTTTTTCCCCACCAGCGACCGCAGTTATACAAGACTAATTTTGAAGCTTGTCCCGTTTCTTTATCTAAACCAGAATAGATAGCTTTGATTAAGGGTTCGGGCATCGCTAAGAGGCGATCGCCCCGGCGATTTTCTAACAATCCTAATTCTAAATCACTTCGCACATAAACATCTGTCGCAAAGTAATTACTAGGGATACGGTTATTAGTGACTAAATCAGAAACAGAAATCATGGTTAATTCTCGCAATAGGCTCCTGAACGATAAACTAATTTGTTAATTAATCTTTTAGCTCTCACTCTTGAGTAATTGGGTTTGGGCTAAAATCAACGGAGATTTTATTAATTTAATTTGCTCTGGTTTTAAGCTTTTCATTAATTGTTGATTGAGCAATTTGTATAAGGCTTTATCGAAGTCTTGAGTTTCATACATGGCCATACTTTGCGAGAGCCAATCCACAAATCTATCTTGAACCAATTTATCATTATTAATCAACATGGACATGGCGCAATATCGTAACATGAGCATGGCATTTTTAATCGATCGCTCCATATCTTCAACGGATGTATTGGGAAAATACTGAGGGAGCTGATCGGCAACGGCTTGCATAATTTCTACTTCTTTTTCTCTAATTTGACTATAGGTTTCTAGCCGTTGGGGTAAGGACTCAACATACTCGGTTAAACCTTTGAGTTCTTCAGGTTTCAGATAGCGATTTTCTGCTTCTGCAAAAAGGGTTTCTAGATCGGTGTTCATAGTCACTAGATACGAATGGGTAAAGGTTTAAAATAAACTTGAAAAGTCTTCTAACGTCACATCATCTTCGTCTTGAGTGGATGTGGAATCTACATCTAGAGGAAGAGGCTCACTCGGAGCGATCGCTCCTTGACCCTCCCAATCAATACAAGTAAAGAACTGGCTAACCGTCAAGGTTAAGGATAAATGTTTGCTCGACTCTTTTCCTTCTAAACTGGCTTGCTTACTCGCTTGTTTAAATTGCTGGATCGGTTCAGGATCGTGTTCCCAGTTAATCTGGCCAAAAAAGTCACGGACTGAGACTCGACTCCAGGTTTTGGGAATCTCTTGGCCCTTTGTGGCCTTGGGTTTCGATGGGGTTTGAGAACGGGTACGGGGACTCATGTTAACCGCTCCCCTGAACGCAACCGTTTTTCAATATCACGAGCGGTTGCTCCTTCATTGAGCCAGAATGAGGCTGCATCAATGCGATCTTTGCCACCCAGGAGAAATTTACAATAGGTTTCACCCATGGAATAGCATTGAATTTCAATGCAACTGAGTTGTTTTTTGACTAATTCGGTAAAAAAGCCAGCAAATAGACCGGCATAGATATGACAGACGGGTTTACCGACATCGCCAAGGGTTCGTGCTACGGCAGAATCAAACAAGTTAATAAACATAAAGCCTTGTCTGCGATCGCCCATATCCACTTCCCAGCGCCCCCATCCTTGGGAAGTAAAGGGCCACCACCAGGTTTCTAACAGAAACATTAAATTGGCTTGTCGGATGCTGCGATCGAACTCTTTTTCAAACCATTTTTCAAAGAAAAAAGCATCCTTTTGCCCCCACTCTACACCGATGGTATACATGATGGCAGCAGAAGCATCTCCAACTTCTTCTTCGAGACCTTCAACTAACCCAATAATAAAATCTTCACTGGTGAGGACATTTTGGGCACCATTCCAGTCTACGACGGTTCCGCGCTCTGGATCGAATTGAAAAAAATCCTGGAAGCCGTAGTGGTTGTGCTTTTTGGGATGTTTGCTATTGAGTAAATGTTGAGTTTTAGTTGCGTTTGCCATAAGCGTTCAGATCGGTGAGTGGGGTTGGCCCTCTGACTAGAGAAGCGTTGACCTGGATGGGTTCATCTCTCCGATTTTCATTGTATCGGCTGGTGACGAATCCACGGCAAAGTTGTAATGAAAGTCAAGCAAATTTTGCCCTTACAAGGGAAATTCTTCAGTGGGAGAGGCTTGAGAGAGGATTTGGCGGTTATATTCGAGGATGGGACGCAGGAGAGCTGCTTCCTCGGGAGTTAAGAGAGATTCGACAACTTTTTGCATGATCGAGTAGGTTACCTTACAGCTATTTTGAGCATCAAAGGCTCTCATAATGGTTTGAAACCATAAGAGGAGGCGATCGCGTAATCTGTCTCGATCGTCGATCAATAGGGCTAGGGCTGAGTGACGTAGGATACGAAGGGTATCTTGTTTCCATTTAGCGCTCAAGTCTTTATTACCGCGCTGGAGCAAGTGGGGGGCCCGAGCGCGAATTTGCGATTGAACTTGCTGGACAATCAGAGCTTCTGATGTACGAATCTTGTTATAGGTGGTTAAGCGCAAGGGAAATGATTGGATATAATCCTGGAAAAATTGCAATTCTTCATCTGTGGCATAGCGGCCATCACTTTCTCGATATAGGTGTTGAGTTTGGGTCAGCATAAGCTTTTGGATACTCTTCTAAGCATCTTTTGTTTGTGTTAAATAGGCTCCTATTTCAAATTTTGTATCTTCGAGTTGTTTGAGGGTGGAGCGGGTGACGAGTTTCCCCGCTTCGACTAACACTTCCCCAGTTACCGGATGGAGCATAGCTTGATCGGCTCGTCTGCCAATGAGAGCTTCAATATCTTGTAGCGATCTCACGTACATCCCTGGAGGTAATTCTACCACCACTCCATCCATCAGTACCCGTGACTGACAGGCCAGGCGAGAATTGGGTTTACAGGAGGTGATCACCTCTAAGGTGCGCTGTTCCCTGCGATTCATGGGAGTGAGGAAGTCCATCCCATCTTTAATGTACACATGACAGGTGGCACACATGCCTCGGCCACCACATTCTTTGAGGACATCTAAATCTTTATCGATCAAAACCGATAACAGATTGCCGTTAGTTTCTACTTCAGTCTCTTGGGCGATCGGTTCAAGTCTGACAATTTTTACCATAATTTTTGCTTCTCTCAGGGTTCTTAGGGTAAGAGTAACTGTTTATATTCAGGTTTGAGGGATTTTTCCACTAAGGCAGGAAAATCCCGGATCACTTTGATGCACCGACTAATAAAGGCGGCCACCCAAGACTGAATCGAGGCTAACTGTTCTGGGGTTACTGTTTGGGTAAGGGCTGTAGAACGGGTAAACGTCAATTCAGCAGTGCGGCTGATTTCAAAGCTCTGTAACCATTCCACATCTGGACGGGTGGATTTCCAATAATTGGTAATCACTGCTTTACCTAAATACTGGGTGGTATAAAGACTCAGTTGGTTGAGGGCTTCAAGCAATTCTTTTAGGGTAACCTGGGACGTGGCTTCTGGAACAGGAGTGGTCTTAGGAACCGTAGGTTGAGACTTGAAAGGGACACGAATAGGGGAGGGACTGGGAGTCGGAGCATCTTGCCAGTAGGCTTGGTTGGAGAGGGTTAAACTGCCAGCAAGGAGTCGGAAGGTGGCGATCGCCGTTGCCGTATCTGCAATCAATTCAGTTTTCAGTTCATGGAGCGCTTCAGCATAATTGCTATAGACCAAATCCAGGGTCGTCAGCACTAACAAAATCACGCCTTCAGGGAGCTTATAAATAAACACCTGATTTTGGGCAAATTGAAATTCAAAGGACTCAAACCCTTCTGGGGTGGTTTCGACCACCTGTCGCAAACCTTGGGCTAGGGCTTCTTTTTGCTGGAAGTTGAGGGTACTATCCACGCCACAAAAATAGGGGCGCGATCGCCGATCGATTAGGGCGACTCCCGCAATTCCTGGTAAATTCAGAAAATCCTCAACTACCTCCCGTTCCATAAGTAGATGCTTATCTGTTGTCTCCTGATGATGGGGTCATTAGTCTTCAATCTATTTATTTTGGGGCACTTTCATGTCACAACAGTAGGGGGGAGAGGTTTTGAGTCAAGATGGTTCAAGTTGTAGACACCAAGGGTATAGGTTTGCTATGGGTCAATTATCAGTTCGGTCTCAATTTTACCCAATTTTATTTTCTCATGTTCCCAAGGGTCTGTCTTGTTTTCCGTCTACTGAACTCTCCAATATCCCATTTTAGGTTGATCACTCATGTCTGACCTTCCATTCACGTTGGATCAATTACGCATTCTCAAGGCGATCGCCATTGAAGGAAGCTTTAAACGAGCCGCTGACAGTCTCTATGTCTCTCAACCGGCTGTGAGTCTCCAAGTCCAGAACTTAGAGAAACAATTAGATGTTCCCCTATTCGATCGAGGTGGAAGACGGGCCCAACTCACAGAAGCGGGTCATCTCCTCCTTCAGTATGGTGAAAAGATTCTTTCGCTCTGTCAAGAAACCTGTCGGGCGATCGAAGATTTGCAAAATCTGCAAGGGGGGACTCTGATTGTTGGAGCCTCTCAAACCACAGGAACCTATCTGTTACCTCGGATGATTGGCGCATTTCGGCAAAAATACCCAGATGTGGCCGTGCAACTGCATGTTCATTCGACCCGCCGAACCTGTTGGAGTGTTTCTAATGGCCAAATTGATTTGGCTATTATTGGCGGTGAAGTGCCCAGCGAACTCCAAGAAACCTTAGAAATCTCTTCCTATGCTGAAGACGAATTGGCCCTGATTTTAGCCCCTTCCCATCCCCTGGCAGCCCAAAGGACGATTCACAAAGAAGACCTGTATGAACTCCAGTTTATTGCTCTAGATTCCCAATCGACAATTCGTAAGGTAATTGACCAGGTTTTAACGCGCTGTGGGATTGAAACGAACCGCCTAAAGGTGGAAATGGAACTCAATTCAATTGAAGCGATTAAAAATGCGGTACAAGCTAATTTAGGTGCAGCTTTTGTTTCCATCTCAGCGATTGAAAAAGAATTGCAAATTAATTTGCTTCATCGTGCTTATGTTGAAGGGGTTTCTATCCAGCGTACTCTGTCCGTGATTGTCAATCCCAATCGTTATCGCTCTAAGGCGGCAGAAGCGTTTCGGACTCAAATCCTACCGGCTTTCACAACCCAAGGTAAAGTAGGGTTAACTCCCCCCACGGATATCGGGATCGATCTCAATGCTGCTGCTCAAGGGTCGGATCGAGAATCGTCTGTATCCTTGGATTAACTGGGGTCTATGATTGGAGTGATCGAGGTTTGCCGTCTGGCCTATGGATATTCATTGCACGCGCCCAAAATGTCAGCGTCCTATCAACCCGGTTCCTGAACTTGACAGTCCGGAACACTTGAAAACGACTTCCCAGAAATTTTGTACTTGCTGTGGAATGCCTTTAATTTTGGCTGGCCGGTATTTACCCCAACGGTTATTGGGTCAAGGGGGGTTTGGTGCGGCTTATTTGGCGGTGGATCGCTATACGCCGACTCTGCGCTCTTGCGTGGTTAAACAGTTTCAACCAGCAGGTCAGTTGTCCGAGCAACAATTGGCGATCGCCCAACAACATTTTGAGCAGGAGGCTTTAGTGCTGGAGGAATTGGGTAATGAACATCCTCAAATTCCTCGGCTTTATGCATTTTTCCCGCTCTTGGTTCCGTCATCAACTCAAGGGGAAGAGAGCCAATTTTTTTATCTCGTTCAAGAATGGATTGATGGTCAAAATTTAGAGGAAGAGTTGGAGTATACTGGGCCGTTTTCAGAACAGGATATTCTGACTCTGTTGCGCCAAATTTTGCCCGTATTACAATTTATTCACGACCGCCATACTATTCACCGAGATATTAAACCGTCTAATATTATGCGGGATAAAAAGGGGCGATTGGTATTGCTCGATTTTGGTGCAGTGAAGCAAATTAGTCAAGGGTCAGGAGGTCGATCTACAGAAATCTATTCCCAAGGGTTTGCGCCTCCGGAACAAATGGCGGGAGGTCAGGTTTATCCGTCTACGGATTTGTATGCTCTGGCGGTGACTTGCTTAATTTTATTAACCCAAAAGGAGTCTCAGGATTTATATGATTCTTATAATAATCGTTGGAACTGGCGATCGGAAATTGAGTTATCAGAACCTTTAGCCTCCGCTTTAGATAAAATGCTGGCCCTATCTCCTTATCAACGGTTTGGTAGTGCCAATGAGGTCTTAGCTTTCTTGCGTTCCCAGTCTATTCAATCAATGAGTCCCTCGACTACCCTCCAGTCTCCGGCCGCTTCTGGTAAACTGGCTTCTGCTGCGACTCCAGCTCAACCATTGGTGAAGACTCTCGTTTTTTCTACTCCAGAATTGTTGAGTATTTCGGTATTTACAGGGTTTGAATCGGTGGTTTTAGCATTAGGTTTAACCAATCTACTGGGAGTCAATGGGATCAGTATGGGGATTTGGGGGGCGGCGATGGGGGGCTTGGTTTATGCTCAATTTCGCCGGTGGATTGAACGGATGGATTTAGTGATTCTGGCGGTGATTTCTTGGGGGATTTTATTATTTGTTCCCCCAGTGCGAGGAACTCATGCCTTAGATGTGATTTTAATTATTCCGGTTTGTGTGGGGGCGGGTTTAGGGTTGATTATGTCTGTTTTTCGATTGATTTCTCAGAAGTTAGTACGATAGAGCATAGAGAGATAATTGGCTCTAAGTCCCTTGTTTAGCGCAACATCATATAGGAATTTAGTATAAGGAGGTTGTCTACAGTAGTGACTCAAGAACATTGCGATCCGAATGGAATTAGTGTCCCGAATGGTTGTTTTTTTGGTTTACCCTATTCGGTTGAGGAGGCGAAACTGGTGTTTTTGCCGGTTCCTTGGGATGTGACGACTTCCTATGGAGAAGGAGCTGCTCAGGGACCACAAGCGATTTTAGAGGCTTCAGTACAGTTGGATTGGTATGATTTTGATGTGCCTAATGCTTGGAAAGTTCCGTTGGCGACTCTAGGGATTGATGGAGAAATTTTAGCCGAAAATAGTCGGATGAGGGCGATCGCCAAGCAAATTATTGCCCATCTGGAAAAAGGTGGAGCAGTGGACGATCCGGCGATCGCTTCATCTTTAGCAAAGGTCAATCAAGCTTGTGCGGATGTTAATGCATGGGTTTATACTCAAAGTAAGAATTATCTGGAGCAAGGGAAGTTCGTCGCCATTGTCGGAGGCGATCATAGTGTACCCCTGGGATTGATGCAAGCCCTGGGTCAGCAATACGAAAATTATGGCATTTTGCAGATTGATGCTCATGCCGATCTGCGTACAGCCTATGAGGGATTTACTTATTCCCATGCGTCAATTATGGATAATGCCCTCAAAATTCCCCAGATAAGTCGCTTGGTTCAGGTGGGAATTCGGGATGTTTGTGAGGCAGAAATAGACAGGGTAAAGGGCGATCGACGCATCGTTATGTTTGATGATTGGCAACTTAAACACAACACCTATGAAGGGATAAATTGGGCGACCCAATGTCAGGAAATTATCTCTCATTTACCCGATCGGGTTTATATTAGCTTTGATATTGACGGCTTGAAACCCTCCTATTGTCCCCATACCGGTACGCCTGTACCTGGAGGATTAGAGTTTAATGAGAGCCTATATTTGATGCGATCGCTCGTTCAAGCCGGTAAAACAATCATTGGGTTTGATATCTGCGAAGTTGCTCCAGGTGAACCAGCGGACCAGTGGGATGGTAATGTGGGAGCCAGAATCCTCTATAAATTAGCCTGTTTGACTGAATTAATGAAGAATTAAATAATTCTGGTTAAAAGCGTTTCTTTACAAGGGTGATATCAATTCAGAGAGAATTTATGAAAAAATAGAGATTTGATCGCCCCAAATGTCTAAGAATTGATGCATTTTTTGGCGCATCCAAGTTAAGGGGTTATTGGCTTGTTGGCCTAGAGCTTTGTTATAACTTTGATAAGCTTGATTGTATTGTTGCAAATGGTGTAGACACACGCCCCGAAACAGGTGTAGGGTTGAATCCTGAGGATTGAGGTTGAGAGCTTCTTCAAAACTCCACAGGGCTTTTTGATAGTGGTGGAGATGGGTGCAAGCGCACCCTCGCTGAATCCAAAGGTCGATGTTTTGTGGATCGAAAATGAGGGCACGGTCAAAATGGGCGATCGCCTCTACATAGTTCCCTTCTTCCACACAGCGCTCGGCTTTTTGGGTATAGTTTTGGCTCATTAACATTCTGGTCATTACTGTATTACCTCGTTTTTTATACCGATTTTCACATATATATTAAGATCCACTATTGAGCGCGACAATTTCATAGACTATATACGCTCGTGCCTATCACTATCTTACGAGAGAAGAAAAATGGGGATAAGGGTATCACCCCCCAAACGGATAGGATAAGTATAGAAATATTATTTATGAGAAAAAACGTAAATTTATTGGTACTTCTTGAGAAATTCAAGAACGATTGGGGCAGGAACCAGGGTATTCGCGCATAAAATCCCGGAAGCGGCAACAGCCGGAACCCCAATACCCGGTAAAGTGCTATCACCAACCCGATATAATCCCGGAATTGGGGTATGGCAACTGGGCCAGGTTCCTTGACCCGGGGCGATCGCCGGCCCGTAGGTTCCCCGATCGCGACGTAGATAATGGGAGTGGGTGAGAGGAGTGCCCACTAGCTCTAAGACAATGCGCTCTCGAATATCCGGAATCACTCGCTCTACAGCCCGATAAAGAGGTTGAGATTTGAGGGATTTGCGATCCTGATACTCGCCATCTCGACTCCATCCGGCAAAGGATTCTAAGGTATAGGCATGAAGACAATGATAACCTTCAGGAGCCAGACTTTTATCCCATACGGAGGGAATAGAAATCATACAAGTATTACCAGGGCTGGTAATATCCACATCGTCAGAATGGACGACTACATGATGGCCCGTTAACTCCTCTAAGCCATCGGCACGAATCCCTAAATGCAGGTGCATAAAGCTTTCTACCGCAGGGGTAGATAACTGTTCTTGGCGGTAGGTCTTGGGTAGATCTTCAGGGTCTAAGAGGTGAGTGTAAGTATCCCAAAGAGTAGCATTAGAAATCACAATGGGAGCCGTTACCCTTTCGTTGCGTCGTAGCTGTACCCCTGCCACTCGTCCTTGCTCGATCGCAATTTTCTCGACATGGGCCCCGAGTTTCAATTGGCCACCCCACCGGGTTAATCCCCTCACTAGAGCGTCGATAATAGCTTCACTACCGCCTAGGGGATAGTCTACAACGGAGCGATCGCGCTCCCCTAACATAAAGGCGACTTCTGGGGCTACCGTTCCGTCAGCTTTGAGACCAGAGAGTAAAAAGCATTCGAGATCGATCAACCGTCTCACCCAAGGGTCTTGAACTGTGGAATTTAAGATCTGGCCAACTGAACCGTTAATGATACCTAAATGGGGCAGTAGTTTCCACAAAGCGGGTAAATAGCGCGTGGCCAAAATGGGGAGCAGTTGCCAGTCCGAGCGCAGAGCAATGGTGGGAATCTGGCGAAGAGCTTCGTAGAGTTCCAACAGCGGTCGTTGAAAGGCGATCAGTTCCTTGGCTCCTTGGGAGGTAATTTGGGCTAAGGCTTCTTGGTAGCGATCTCTCTGGCAATAAATCGGTAAGGTAGCATCCGGAAAATGGTAATGTCCCAAGGGGTCATAGGCGATCGCCTCCACCCGTTCCCCCAAAATCTTCAAGACTTGGCCCAGGGGATTGAGGGAATGGCGATCTCCCAATCCACAATAAAAAGACGGCCCCGTATCAAACCGAAACCCTTGACGGACAAGGCCATGGGCGGCTCCTCCAGGAATCCCATGGCTCTCACAAATAATGACCCGTTTGCCATAGTAAGAGAGCAACGCCCCCGCCACTAATCCCCCAATTCCACTACCAATGACCACCACATCCGCGTCTGACATTATTCCATCCTTAGAGTTCAGTTGTTCCAGAAAAGGGTAACCCCGGGTTTCTCCTATTGCCTATCTATTGCCTCTATCCTTGCATACTTCACATTTACACTATGCAAATTCTCGGAAAATATCAGAAAAAAGTTGCCCTAGATACATAAGTAAACTATAATAGGAAAGATAAGTTTTAATCGCTCTTTAAGTTCAGTTAGCCATTGCCTAAACTCCCTTAAAGAACGGTTAAAAAAATACGGTTATTTCCCTAAAACTAGGGTTCTAATCAACACAGAAAAGCTCAATCAATACCTGAGCAATTCAAACTTCACTCCTATTTTAGAGTTTCAAGAGGCAACAGCGATGAATTTGCGTTATCGCGGCATACAATATCAGCGTACTCTACCTTCTGTAAAGGCTCCTGAAGAAGGTAATCTACCCGAGTCGATCATTCCCCCATCTCCTTTATCCTCTTCCCTGGATTTACAAACCCTACAGCTCTACAAGACGCTCATTGTCTTGATTGTAGCTCTGATGGCAGGGGTGGCATCATTAGTGACTTAAACTAGCGAGTGGTTACTCTGAATCCCCATTAGACCTCCTGTTCATGTAAACCATTTTTCAATTTACCAGGGATCTAATGGAGTGGAAGAGCCTAGAACAGACGGCGATCGAAATCCTAAAGGGTATGCAAGTCCCCTTTTCGGCCTACTTCAGACATTTTCATAAAAATATCTTGCGAACTTTGAGGTTCAGCATTTTCGGGAGGTTGGCATTGGAGATAGGTTCCATCAGACTGAAGTTCCCAAGCATGACGGTTATCGGCAAGCATAACCCCTAAAATCTCTTGCACATCTTTTTGGATCTCTGGATCATCAATGGGGGTAACCGCCTCCACCCGTCGATCGAGATTACGAGGCATCCAATCCGCACTACCAATATAGGACTCTTCAGCGCCCTGGTTGTGGAAGTAAAAGATTCGAGCATGTTCTAAAAAGCGACCTACAATACTAATCACGCGGATGGTCTCGCTCACCCCTGGAATTCCCGGTCGTAAACAACACATTCCCCGGACAATCAGATCGATTTGTACACCCGCCTGAGATGCTTCATAGAGGGCAGCAATCATTTTAGGATCGACTAAAGAGTTCATTTTCGCCACAATCCGAGCATGATGACCATTGCGAGCATGTTCAATTTCCCGTTCAATCAACTCCATCATCCGCGATCGCAAACTCACCGGAGCCACCAACAACTTACGATAAGATCGTTGTCGAGAATATCCGGTCAAGAAATTAAACAAATCCGTCAAATCTGCTCCTAGCTCATCATGGCAAGACAAAATGCCCAAATCCGTATAGAGTTTTGCTGTTTTGGGATTGTAATTACCCGTGCCAACATGCACATAGCGCCGCATCTGATCCGAATCCCGACGCACCACCATCACCACCTTCGTATGGGTTTTCAATCCCACCAACCCATACACCACATGCACCCCAGCACTCTCTAGGGTTCTGGCCCATTGAATATTATTCTCTTCATCAAATCGAGCCTTTAATTCCACTAAAGCCACCACTTGCTTCCCATTTTCCGCCGCTGCAATCAAAGCCTTCACAATCGGAGAATCTCCAGAGGTTCGATACAACGTCATTTTGATCGCCAGCACTTTCGGATCGTAGGCCGCTTCTGTAATAAACCGTTGTACCGTAGAAGCAAAAGAATCATAGGGATGATGGAAAAACAAATCGCGCTCGCGAATCAACTCAAAAATACTAATCCCTTCCTCTTGATCCTCAGAAAAAGGATCGGTTTGTAGGGATCTGAGTCCCTGAAAATAATGGGGGACGATAGGAGACCATTCTGGATCTTTAAGATGAGGTAAAGGAAGCCCCATGAAACTCATTAAATCCCCTAGACCGACTAAACCCTCAACTTCATAAACATCCTCTTCTTTTAAACTCATTTCCTGGATTAACCTCTCGCGAATTTTAGGTGGCGTATTGACCATAATTTCCATTCGCACGATTAATCCACCAATGCGACGTTTACGCAATTCCTGTTCCATCGCCAGCAGTAAATCATCGGCTTCATCTTCTTGTACTGATAGATCCGCATTGCGAGTAATCCGGAAAGGATAATATTCTTGGATATTCATCCCCGGAAATAAAGGGTCTAGATTATGGGCAATAATTTGTTCTAATGGAACACCCATCCAACGAATTTTAGCGGGATCTTCTGAAGAATGATATAACTCAGGAGGTAAGGCTAAAAAACGAGCCAGTGCCCTCGGAACTTTGACCCGAGCAAAATGATCTTCATCGGTTTTTGGGTCATTGACTAAAACCGCTAAATTGAGGCTACGGTTAGAAATATAAGGGAAAGGATGGCTAGGATCGACGGCTAGAGGGGTTAAAACGGGAAAAATCTGCTTTTCAAAATAATTTTGGTAATAGAGGCGTTGGTCTGGAGTGAGGTCAATATAATCAACCAAATAAATCCCTTCTTCAATCAATTTGGGTTTAAGAACTTGGTGAAAATGTTGATGTTGTTTTTCAACTGTTGGATGTAATTGTTGACTAATCTCTAGGAGTTGTTGTTCTGGAGTGCGCCCATCGGGAGTTAATTTATGAACCTCTGCTTCTACTTGTTTTTTCAATCCAGCAATTCTTACCATAAAAAACTCATCAAGATTACTGCTGACAATCGCGAGGAATTTTAATTGCTCTAATAAGGGAGTCCGCAGATCCAGTGCTTCATGTAAAACTCGTTTGTTAAACTCCAGCCAACTGAGTTCTCGATTTAAGTAGTATTGGGCATCTTTGAGATTTAAAGGTGAGGTTGTTTTTTTAGATTTAGCCATTATCAATAAGTGAATTAACAGAGCAAAGTTAACCCCGTATCCCACGATATGAAAATTGTTTTTTTCGGTGAGGTGGGGGATTGGCTTGTATTTTACCTTATTCAGAGAGAAGTACAAAAACTAGAGTTTAAGGGAGTAAGTGAGAAGATAATCTGCTAAATCTGAGCCGATCCCAGATAATGGCTTGCTCGGCTTGGCTGAAGGAGAAACAGATACCGATCCATAGGATTAACCGGCGATCGCCGAAATCCCGAAAACATGGCCTTTCCAAGCGGCAATATCTAAATAGAGTCCTTGGCTGGATAACTCCTCCCCTTGTCGTTCATAATAGGCGGTGCTGATTAAATCTTGAAGAGCATAGGAAACCGGTTGCCAATCCCAGGGAATATGGACATAGCATTGTCCGGGATAGGGTGCATAATTCACTACAACCAACACCCGTTCATGGCGATCGTTGTGCCAACCAAAGGCAATAAAATTAGCCCAAGTGCCGTTATATTCCCATGCAGGAGAGCAGTCCAAGAGCTGCCAGTTCCCTTCCCGCAGTACAGGATGAGACAAGGATTGTAGCAGTTGCTCATAGAAGTGTTCTAAAGCAGGATTGGAGACTTGTTTAGCACTGCGACACAGATGGATAGAAACTTTTTGTGTCCATCCTTGCAACTGCCCATGGTGGAAAAATCGGAGTCCAGGACACAAATAGGTCAACAGAGCCGCTGCTTGATGACTGCCCAAGGGAAATGTGCCCGCAGCGCGGGGTTCATCATGGTTTTCCAGGAAGCGTACAGAGCGCTCTTGATAGTCTAAGGAGGCACTAAAATGTTCGCGGACGGGATGGGCTTGTTGGCTATGGAGGCGATCGTAGAGGCGCTTGTCGTAGGTATAATCAAAGCCTTGTTGTTGCAGCGTCCATTCTAAACCCCAATAGACTTCCGCCATGAAGGTAAAGGTGGGGTGTTGTTGTTTTACGGTCTGGATGGCTGAGGGCCAAAAGGAGTGGGCAATAATGCCCCAAGTACGATGAAAAATGTCTGGCAGGATTAACATGGCCATGTCACAGCGTACTCCATCACAGACTTGGGCAATGGAGAGTAATTCATCGGTCATAGCTGTTAAGACTGCAGGGTGACCATAGTTGAGTTGTAAGGTATCCGGCCAACCGGTAAAGTAGGGGTCTCGACCATGGGCGAAGATGCCTTGGTGAGGAATTTCCGTGTAGTTTTGGGGTTCTCGTTGGCGATCTTCTGGGCTTCCTTGGATATAGAAATCCGGATGCTCTTGTACCCAGGGATGATCGGGGGCAGTGTGGTTGGGGACAAAATCGAGCATCAGTTTGAGACCCCGTTGATGGAGGCGATCGCCAAATTCTTTCAGAGCAGATGAATCGCCAAAGCTGGGATGCAGTTGATAGGCTTTGATCGCAAAACAAGAGCCACAAATATCGCTCTCGGTTAGATCGGGCAGGAGTTCTTTATATTCCCTTACCCAGTCGGGGTTGGTGCGCGAGACTTCTCGTCCTAGGGTTCCCGTTTCCCAGATTCCTAAGGCATAAATCCAATCAAACCCTAGCTTCGCCCATCGATCGAGTTCGCGATCGGGAATATCGTTGAGGGTGGCTGGATGGTTTAATTCTTGGGAGAGATTATGGAGCCGCAGACGGATATTGAGTTGGTAAAGGGTTGGATTCACAGTAAAAGATATTAAAGGGTGTTGAATCAGACAAGCGTATAGTGAAGCAAGACTTAAGTTTCTGGATTTATTGTATCGTGGTGTACTGCACAAAGGCGCGCGATCGATATGAGACGTATGGATCTTGAGGCTAATCCCGATCAATGGGGAGTAAGTTTGAACAAAGAAAGGTGCAACTTGCACTTGAGTGGCGCAATCGGTACGATTGATGTCGGCGATCTCTAGCATCAGTGATGCCCAGAGATACACTCTAGTGCATGATTCAATGGCATTGATAAAACTTTCCCCATGAATGACCCTCTTTCAGTTTCCCAATCTATGCTTAAACCTCGTCATCAGAGGAAAAAATTGTTTTTGAAATTGGCTCTCCTGTTAACAATGCTCTCATTTGCCTACAAAGGAATTAGGAGTTATTTTCAAGAACCTGACGCGATTTTAGTCTTGGGAGGTTCGGTAGTCCGGGAACAGTTTGCGGCTGATTTTGCTCGCCAGCATAGTCATTTGGATATCTGGATTTCTGGGGGAAGTAATCCAGAATATGCACAATGGCTATTTGCGGAAGCGGGGATTAGTTTGCGGCGACTCCATTTAGATTATGAAGCGGTGGATACGGTGACGAATTTCACGACTTTAGTCGATGAGTTTAAGGCTAGGGGAATTGATAGTGTTTATTTAATTACTTCAGACGATCATATGCGCCGCGCTCAAGTCATTGGCCAAATTGTGTTTGGCAGTCGGGGGATTGAATATAAACCTTTATCTGTACCTTCTGGACGAGCACCAGAACCGATGGAAAAAGTTTTTCGGGATGGGGCAAGGGCCATTTTATGGGTAATGACGGGAAAAACTGGATCGAGTTGGAGAGACTGGTTTTGAAGAATTCAAGAGAAAACGCTAGTGGGTAGGGAATAAAGAGTAATGCAGTAATTCTAGGTTCTGATGATGATTGCCATTCGTGCCTATTGCCTATTACTTTGTGCCGGTCTTCTACAACAAGTCTATGACCTAAATTGGGTGAAAATTCACCAGGTTTGATACGGTTTGCCCTCCTGTGTCAAAGGGTTCCAACCTTTAGGATAAGAGCAGTATAAATCACTTACCCAAGGTCAACAGGAGGGTAACTATGATCGCGATGATGCATGTCCAACCGATGGAACAAAAAACACTCTATCAACCGGCGATCGCCTGGCAAATCACATCCGAAGGTCTGATGCTGCACGTTGAAGCACCGGGAATTCAAGCCAAAGATCTCGATATTGAAGCAACAGAAAAAACCCTAACCGTGCAATGGACTCGTCATCTTCGTTCTGACTCGGTTGCTCTCTATTCTGAAGTGAAGTATGGGCAATTTCGGCGCTCTGTAGCTCTACCGTTTGCCATTGAGCGCGATCGCATCGAGAGCCAATTAAAGCACGGCATCCTGACTCTGAACCTGCCCAAAAAGCAAAAACCCCAACCGGTCAAAATCACCTTGGGTAAATCGACTCTCTCTCAACCCGAACCCACCCCCTTAGAAACACCCGTCAGTTTAGACGAAGACCCTTGGGCAGCTTAAGTGCAACTGCTCCCCAGGTTCGGTAAACCGCCCTTCATCGCAAGGGCAAACCCCCCTCAGTATAGGGCAAGAGGTCTTTATACTGAGAACGGCCCATCCTCAAAGCAAAAGATTTATAGAGCGCTCTCAGGCCCAGGCCGGAATCCTTAGTAGTTAGTAAAGTTGGAGTGCAAAAACTCTTATGGCTAAAGTAGTTGGAATTGACTTAGGAACAACAAACTCTTGTGTGGCAGTAATGGAAGGGGGAAAACCCACTGTTATTGCTAACGCAGAAGGTGGACGCACCACTCCTTCTGTCGTTGCTTATGCTAAAAATGGCGATCGCCTCGTCGGACAAATTGCCAAACGGCAAGCCGTAATGAACGCCCAAAATACCTTCTATTCCGTCAAGCGATTCATCGGCCGGCGCTACGACGAAGTCGGAACCGAATCCACCGAAGTTTCCTACGAAGTCATCAAAGAAGGCAACAACGTCAAACTCAACTGTCCTGCTGCCGACAAAAAATTTGCCCCCGAAGAAATCTCCGCCCAAGTCCTGCGTAAACTCGTCGATGATGCCAGCAAATACCTCGGCGAAACCGTCACCCAAGCCGTCATTACCGTTCCCGCTTACTTCAACGACTCCCAACGGCAAGCCACCAAAGACGCAGGTAAAATTGCTGGAGTTGAAGTCCTGCGGATTATCAACGAACCCACAGCCGCATCCCTAGCTTATGGATTAGACAAAAAGAGCAATGAAACCATTCTCGTCTTTGACTTAGGGGGGGGAACCTTCGACGTATCGATCCTAGAAGTAGGCGACGGTGTATTTGAAGTCTTATCCACCTCTGGAGATACTCACCTGGGTGGGGATGACTTCGATAAGAAAATTGTTGATTATCTGGCTGCAGAATTCCAGAAAACCGAGGGGATTGACCTGCGTAAGGATAAACAAGCCCTGCAACGGTTAACCGAAGCGGCTGAGAAAGCTAAAATTGAACTCTCCAGCGTTACTCAAGCAGAAATTAACCTACCCTTTATTACCGCTACCCAAGAGGGCCCCAAACATTTAGACTTGACTCTAACACGGGGTAAATTTGAAGATTTATGTGGAGACCTGATTAAGCGCTGCGCCATCCCTGTAGAAACAGCCCTCAAGGATGCCAAACTGGATAAATCTGCCATTGATGAAGTGGTACTGGTTGGAGGTTCCACTCGGATGCCTGCGGTTGGAGAAGTGGTGAAGAAAACCCTTGGTAAGGAACCCAACCAAACCGTAAACCCCGATGAAGTGGTGGCTGTTGGCGCTGCCATTCAAGCTGGGGTATTGGCTGGGGAAGTTAAAGATATTCTGCTGCTGGACGTAACTCCCCTGTCCCTTGGAGTGGAAACCCTCGGTGGTGTAATGACCAAGATTATTCCCCGTAACACGACTATTCCTACCAAGAAATCGGAAACCTTCTCTACCGCAGTTGATGGTCAAACCAATGTAGAAATTCATGTTCTGCAAGGGGAGCGGGAAATGTCAACTGACAACAAGAGCTTGGGAACCTTCCGCTTGGATGGTATTCCGGCGGCTCCCCGTGGTGTTCCCCAAATTGAGGTGACATTTGATATTGATGCCAATGGTATCTTGAATGTGACAGCTAAGGATAAGGGAACGGGTAAGGCTCAGTCGATTAGTATTACCGGAGCTTCGACACTCGATGAGCGGGAAGTCGATCGGATGGTGAAAGAAGCAGAAGCGAATGCCGATGCGGATAAGGAGCGGCGCGAGAAAATCGATCGCAAGAACCAAGGGGATCAACTCTGCTATCAAGCTGAGAAGCAGATGGAGGAACTCGGTGATAAGGTTCCCGCAGAAGATAAAACCAAGGTCGAAGGTTTGGTTAAAGACTTGCGTGAGGCGATCAGCAAGGAAGAGGATGAGAGCATCCAATCCCTGACCACTGAACTGCAACAAACCCTCTATGCTATTGGTAGCAGTGTCTATCAACAGGCTGGCGGTGATGAAGCTGGTGCACCGGGTGCTGATGCTCCCCCTCCTGGAGGTGATGCCGGTTCTAATGGTCCTGATGATGATGTAATTGATGCTGAGTTCTCGGAAACGAAGTAGTTTTTCTATGATTTCTGAGTCAAAGTGGGTAATCGCTTAAAATCAGGTATAGGGGGCAGTGCCCCCTATTTGGGTTAAACACAGTCTAAAGGCAAGTAATTTTCCAGTTAACAAGGGGTTCTCAGCTCCTTGCTTCTCAAGGAGCAATTGATGTAAGCATCTGAGTAAAAGGATATAGGTCTACCATGGAAAAAATGGAAAATTTCTCATTACTTGCAGGACGAGCATTTCTGGTGGCTATTTTTCTCAGATCTGGGATTCAGAAAATTCTTGGCTTTAGTGGCACTGCATCAGTGATAGCGTCCAAAGGAATTCCTGTCCCAGAATTCTTCTTAATTTTTGCCATTCTATTTGAGTTGATTGGCGCAATATCGATCCTCGTGGGTTATAAGTCTCGGTGGGGAGCGCTGCTTTTGATGATCTTCCTAATCCCCACTACCTTTGATAAATATTGCGATTTCTATAGAAATCTATTTTCAGATGTTAGAAGTTATGAGGCATTCAAGGAACTTCATGAAAATAGTGGAATTAGGTTTTGAGATTAAAGGAGTTCTATCAGATAGCTTGTATGGAGAAAGTGAA
>NZ_JAGHZH010000105.1:0-18677 GCF_017746885.1 Roseofilum sp. SBFL
GATAAGTCATTGCGAATGGAACGAAGTGGAATGAAGCAATCGCAAAATCCCCAAATCTTGGCGATTGCTTCCCTGCGGTCGCAATGACAACTCGAATCTATGATCAACAATGTACCTCATAGCAGCGCTTCGCGCTGTATCCCCTATGGAGAGAGACATGTACTGATCTGACTGGATTTTTGAGTTTCTGTTAGGAAAAACTGTCGCGATCGCCGATAGTGCAAGAGTTCTAGAATTCAGTCAAGACAAGTGTTGTCTCAGTTTGACAGAAGAGGGATAACATTATTTCTTCATTTTCCCGAATCGCGATTTCAATTTCTTCCAGATAAGCCCAAAACAATATCATGATGGGGAATACCGCGATCGAGAAACTGTTTTATGTCAAGCTTCAACACTTCTGCCCTATTCCCTATTCCCTATTCCCTATTCCCTATTCCCTATTCCCTATTCCCTGTTGCCATTTACCGCGCACTAAGCGAATTTCATCATAAGTATAGGACTCTCCCAAGGCTTCTTTAAGCAAGGTTAAAGAGACTGCACCGCGCTTTTCTAACACTTTGATAATCTTCTCTTGTCTTTCGGGTTCGACCAAGGTATCTAAATCTACGGGTTGATTTAATTCAATTAAGTCTGATAAATGCTTAATAATAGTTGTTGTTCGTAATTCTCGGCGCTCGGCAATTTCCTTAATACTGAAGCCTTCCTGATGGAGTTCTAAGGTTACCTTTTGAGTTTCTGAGGGTTCATCACTACTGGGAGGAAGAGGCGCAGGTTCTGTAAATTCTACTAATCCTTGTTCCTGACAATATTGGCAAATTTCTGCTAGAAAGCGTTCCCCATATTGCCGTAATTTATAACTACCAACTCCAGAAACTTGGGATAAGGCAGTGAGGCTTTGGGGACGGCGTTGGGCCATTTGCATGAGGGTTGAATCAGCAAAAATCACATAGGGGGGAACGCCTTGTTCATCAGCTACTTGTTTGCGGAGTTTTCTGAGGTTTTGGAATAATAATTCGGCTTCCCTTGCTAAAGAGGAAACTTTTTGTTCTTGCTTGCGTTGCGGGGGAATGGCAATTAAAACTTGCCGTTGACGACGCATAACTGCCCAACTTTGGGGATTGAGCTTAAGGATACTGTAACCATCTGTGGTTTGACTGAGAAGTCCTTGATTGAGGAGAGATCGCCCCAACAATCGCCATTCATCCTTGCTCCGGTCTTTTCCGATACCATGGGTCGAGAGTTTGTCATGACCATTGCGTAACACTTTCTCACTCATGGAACCCCTGAGTATATCAATAATATAGGTCATGCCAAAGCGCTCTTTACATCGAGCGACACAAGAGAGGAATTTCATCGCCTCAACTGTCCAATCTTGCGTGGGTTTCGGGTTCAAACAATTATCACAACCTTGGCAATTCCCCTCTAAATGTTCGCCAAAATATCGTAAAATAATTGACCGACGACAATCCGTCGCATCAGCATAATCAATCACCTGACGTAACTGTTGACGGGCGATACGCTGTTCATTTTCATCCGTTTTCTGCTCAATAATCCAGTCAACTCGCTTCACATCCCCATAACTCAAAAACATTAAACACCGAGCGGCTTCCCCATCTCGTCCCGCGCGTCCTGCTTCTTGGTAATAACTTTCTAAACTGCGAGGAATATCGTAATGCACCACAAATCGCACATCAGGTTTATTAATTCCCATACCAAAAGCAACCGTGGCCACCATAATTTGCACATCATCCCGAATAAACCGGTTTTGGTTATTTTGACGCACTGAATCTTCTAATCCTGCATGGTAAGGAAGGGCGGAAACTCCGTCCTTTTGCAGACGTTGGGCCAACTCATTCACCTGACGACGGCTGAGACAATAGACAATTCCGGACCCCCCAGACTGAATCATTTGAAACAGTTCAGCGTAACTTTGGCGCGTTTTCGTCCGCACCTCATAGAAAAGATTGGGACGGTTAAAACTGGCTATATGCACATAGGGATGCTGGAGATGGAGTTGTTGCACAATATCTCGACGCACCCGGTCAGTTGCCGTAGCAGTGAGGGCAATAATAGGGACTTGGGGATACCAGCGCCGAAACTGGGCCATTTGCCGATATTCGGGGCGAAAATCATGACCCCATTCGGAGACACAATGGGCTTCATCGACGCTAAATGCAGAGATGCCGACCGTTTCTTGTATGCTGTCTAGAAAAGGCTGGAACCATTCGGCCATCAGGCGTTCGGGAGCGATGTAAAGGAGCTTAATTTTACCGTTGAGGATGGCAGTTTGTCGCGATCGCACTTCTTCAGCGCTCAAGGTACTATTAAGAAACGTAGCCCCAATCCCATTATCCTGCAACGCATCCACCTGGTCTTGCATCAAAGCAATGAGGGGAGAAACCACCAACGTTATCCCAGAGTGCAAGAGAGCAGGAAGCTGAAAACAGAGGGATTTTCCCCCTCCTGTGGGCATAATCACTAATACATCCTGGTTTTGCAGCGTCGTTTCAATAATGTCCTTTTGGCCCGGACGAAATCGATCGTAACCAAAATAGTGCTTGAGGGTTTCCTCTAAGGTGGAGACTGGAGACATAATCAACAGGGTAGAGGCGATCGATCTGATTTTAGCTTAACCAGAGCGAAGGAGGCAGGGCGATCGCCCTTTAGTCATCTGAGTGTTCCGACACCAGTCCTTCCCTAATAGAAACTCAGTTTAATTCAGTTGCGGTGATTCTGCCAGGGAGTGCTTCGCCCTGTCTTACTCATTTTCCCAAACCCCCCAGGCTTCGAGTTGTTCCTTAATTAAGTCCATGGGATAAACGACTCCGGTCTCACTGATGGCTGGAGTAAACAGAGTCTCGTGTTCTGTGCTACCCTCTCCCACATGGCCTAAGATAGCGACGACTTGTCGATCTTGATTGAAAATGGGGCTGCCTGCATATCCTTGGGTTAAATTCGCCTCAATTTCAATGGGTTGAGCGTTGGTATCCAAATTTCCACTAACGGTTTGCCAAGGGTTAGCGTTGAAGGGATGGCCAATTAATTCTACGTCGCGATCGCCTAATTCAGTACTGATCTCTAACGGTTGAATCGTTTCCGGAATTCCGGCAACTTCTAAAACGACTAAATTCGTGGTAGCTTCTTCTGGGGTAATATGCATGAGTTTAGCGCTGTAGCGAGGTAGAATTTCGGCTTCTGAAGGTTGGAAAAATTCCACTTGAATCTGGTCGTTTTCTAAGGAAGAAGCATGGGCTATCGCCTCTCGACTGGCGAGTACCAAGGCTCGATCCTCCATCCGTTGCACGACCCAACCCGTGCCAATATTCACACCATTGGAAATAGGGGTGATAATCCGAGCAATAGGAGCTAAAGGGGACGAGGTTTCTGGGTTCTCTGAAACCTCATTTTCATCATCTGAAGCGTTAGAGGCATCTTCTAGAGCCAATAACCGTTGGGATTCGAGCAAATTGTAGTGGGCCTGCACCCCATTCGGGTCTTGGTTGATGGCATTTTCATAGGCAGCGATCGCCTCTGCCAATTTCCCTAACTGTTGCCAAGCATAGCCCAAAGCCATATACACGCGATAATCTTCTTGTAGCTTAACGCCGACTTGGTAGACTTCCACCGCTTGTTGCCAATTTTCTTGTTGATAATAAATATCGCCCAAGGCAAAATAGGCAGAGGTTTCAAAATCATCAAGTTGTATCGCACTTTTATAGGCTTCGATCGCCTGCTCTTGCTGATTATTTTCTCGCAGGGCATTCCCTAATCCCACATAACTGGACGGATAGCGCGATCCCAGGTCAATGGCCTCATTATAAATGGCGATCGCCTCTTCCACATTGCCCAATTTCAGCAACACATCGCCCAAATCATTATAAACGGGAACAGAATCCGGCTTCAGTTTCAGAGCAATCCGAAATTGAGCGATCGCCTCCTCTAAATCCCCCAATTCAGTCAACACATTGCCCAAATTCCAATACACCCCAGGCAAATTTGGATTTAGCTCAATGGCTTGTTCATATTGAGTTTTAGCCGCTTGCAACCGATCGTCCGAACGTAGGGCATTCCCCAACCCCACATAGGCAAAAGCATAATTCGGATCGACCTCGATTGCCTTCTCATAAGCCGCGATCGCCTCTTCTAGTTTATTCTGATCTCGCAAACGATTCCCCAGCCCCAAGTAAGCGGGTGCATTATTCGGATCTTGTTCAATAACCTGTCGCCAAATCTCCTCAGCCGCTTGAAAATTTCCCGCCTTCCGTGCTTCTTCTGCTTGGCGAAACAACTCCTGTAACCCTTGTCCCCAAGCCAATTGAGGATTTAACACCATGCCAAAACTTAACAGCATTGCCCAGATTTTTATTAAACCCCGCCCCTTTTGTTGAATCATTATGGTTATTCCCCCATTTCAATCGGCAATTATTCTCCTCTTTTAAGCCACCACTCGCCAAATTTTCACGGTATGATCGAAACTTCCCGTGGCCATGGTGTCACCGTTGGCACTGATGGCTACCCCAACCACATAATTCAGATGATCGGTAAAGGTTTGCAATAAGTTGCCCGTCTGCAAATCCCATAACTTCACTGTACAATCATCACTGGCACTGGCGAGAACCTTGTTATCTGCTGTAATGATTGCCGAAGTTACAGCCGCTGTATGCTCTGAAAGCACTTGTTCTACTTCTCCGGTTTCCAAATTCCATAAGCGAATGGTCTGGTCGCTACTTCCACTGGCTAACCGTTGACCATCCGGACTAATGGCTACCGATCGCACGCGATCGCTATGGCCAGTTAACGTATACAGTAACTCTTTGCGGTCTAAATTCCACAACTTAATCGTTTGATCGTTGCTTCCCCCGCTAATTTTATCCCCTTGGCGACCGATCGCAATCGAACGAACTCCTCCGGCATAACCTGCTAACGTGCTGGTTAACTCTCCCGTTTTCCAATTCCACAGTTTAATCGTCTTATCCTCACTGCCTCCAGCCACAATTTGATTGTCGGGAGTAATAGCTACCGTCCACACTTCTCCAGAATAGCCCGCCAGGGTACTCATTAATTCCCCCGTTTTTAGATTCCAGACCTTAATCGAGCGATCGCTACTGCCACTCGCTAAAATTTCTCCATCGGCAGAAATCGCTATAGATAAGACTGAACCACTATGCCCCATCAGGGTTCTAGCCAGTTCCCCCGTTTCCCCATGCCAAACTTTAATCGTTTGGTCATTACTGCCACTTGCCACCCACTTGCCATCACTAGAAACGGCGATCGCCCGTACTGGGCCATCATGTTCCCCAGTATACATACAGGAAAAAAGTTGATAACTCTCCAGTTTAAAAGCTTCTAGAGCGGCTTGCGCTTTCACAGATCCACTACGTTTGAGTAATAAATAAGCCGCTCGCTTAACTGGAATAGATGGATCTTGTAGTGCTTCAATGATTAAATCTAACCCATCTGAGCCAATTTGAGATTGGGCTAATTCCAGCAACTCTTGAGTTTGGCTCAGTTCCTGTTGCAACCGCGTTTGAGTTTGTTGCAACTCCATCAGCGTTTCTCCCCCATCCGTCTGATTGACTAACAAAGCCTGGAGTTGGGCTGGACTAATTTCTTCTATTTGAGAATATACTTGAGACAGTTGACTTTGAAGCAGCGATCGCTCTTGGGTGGCTAACTCTAGCTGAGACTGTACTTCCCCCAGTTTGGACTGTAGCCTCACTCGCGAGGCTAATTCCCTAGCCCTAGCCCAAACCCCTTTAGCCCAGGCTAAACGTAGGCGTTCTCGTTGCAGGAGGACTTGTAGTACTTGGTTGGGAATAGACTCTGGGGTTAAATCCCAACCACAGGTTTTACAGAGTTTCGTGGTTCCTTCAATATACTCTGTACCACAAACAGGACAATTGGTCACAGACCCTCCCTCAGCGATCAGCAACAGGACAAACAGTTAAATCTTACATTCGGGGCCCATAAACCCCACCTTTGAGAAGTGAGCTTCAAAAGCCAACCTCCTCTCATTTAAAATAAAGACCTCTCATCTGGCAAGCCTTTAGGTTCCTATACAACCTGACCTTCTCACAATCCGTAGGAAAGGACACCTGGAAGAAAATCCATCTACTCCTTAGTTCATCTGTCATCCCTGTTATGGCCAATCCAGAACATTTCGCTTTACTTCATGAAGGAATAGACACTTGGAATGCTTGGCGCAAGAGTCATCCTGAAATTGTACCGGATCTCAGGGGGGCAACCTTGAAAGAAGGGAATTTTAATGGCATTAATTGGAGTGGAACCCATTTGGAAGAGGTTAATTTAAGGGGGGCATTTTTGAGTAAAGCTGATTTAAAAGGAGCGATGGTTCGCCATGCATGTCTGAGTGGAATTAATTTAAGTGATTCAGATTTAAGTTATGCTAATTTGAGTGGATCATTGCTCAATCAAGCTAATCTCAGACGGGTAAATTTGAGTTATGGGATGTTAAGACGAAGTGACTTAAGCCAATCTTTTTTCACTCAAGCTAATTTATCCCATGCTAATTTGTTTGAGAGTAATTTAATGGGTGCATTCTTGAATCAAGTTGATTTTTCTCATGCTAACTTGGTCGCTGTAGATTTAACTCAAGCGTTCTTAAATCAGGCAAATTTAACCGCAGCCGAGTTATTTCAAGCTGACTTAGAGCGAGCCTTTTTAAGTGAATCTCTGCTGTGTCGAGCTAATCTTTCTAAGGCCAATCTTTACCGCGCTGATTTAAGTGATGCCAATTTACGCGAAGCCGATTTCACCCGATCCAATGTCCAGGATGTTACTTGGAAAGGTGCGATTCTAACTCATACAGAGTTTAATCACACCAAAGGGATTCCCATACATTTGCGCTTTGATTTTAAGAATTTAGGGGCTTTGTTTCTAGATTAAGTAAAGAGGTAATTATACAATAATCTCATGAATTCCGGTACGGTCAATGGGATCGCTGTGCTAAAACTCATCATCTTCATCTTCTGCCTCAATCTTCATATTCACCATTTCTCGCCATAATGACACCACTGACTCCTCAACACCTACTGCCATTAACCCCTCTAAAACATCTCCCAACTCCACCTTCAATTCTGGAAAGGTCAACAACAACAATGCCAAATCTCGCCAGTCTGTCCCCGCCTTGGGCTTACCTCGTCGCTGATGGTAAGAAATAACCTTACTCACCACCAACTCCACGGGAGCTATGACCAATACTTGTTCAATACAACGGTGAGCCGGTAAGACTTCCACCTGCCGAATATCAACCAAATGGCGGTTTCCAGTCTTCTGCACTTGGTATAAGCGATAGCCTTGCCCTTCCTTTACCTTTCGTACCCGAACAGCAATGTAAAAGCGATCGCTCAAATATTTGCGTAACTCCTCTGCCAGTTCTGCTGCTTGTGGAGACAACATATCAATGTCCTGAGTCATGCGAGGCTCACCTACATACGCATTCACTGCCTGCGCTCCAAAAACGACTACATCTTGACGATCTCGTAAAAAATCAAATACTGCACCCTGTAATATTGCTAATGGAAAAGACTCACGATTCATAAACTCTTGAAAGCTCAAGGCATCTGCACTGAGTACCATAACACTGTGTTTACTCACTATCTTCTCAATGATAAATCCTATTACTCATTACGAGCGCTACGCGCTCCAATTTTTGATTGGAAAAATTCTTCTAAGGACTGACGCGCTAATTTTAATTCCAGTAATTCGGCATCCATTAACCGCAAACTGGCGATAAAATCATAGGGATTGCCTTGAACTTCACCGATCCAACAACCGCGATCGAACGAGAGATTAGGAATCCAGCGCTTAATAACTTCTAATGATCCTCCTTTCCCTCGTGCTTGGTAGGATTGCACATGACCTAATAATTCATCTAATGAACCACAACAAATTAAGTCACCTTGGGATAAAATGGCAATGCGATCGCACACCTGTTCCACATCCGATAAAATATGGGAGTTAAAGAACAGGGTTTTGCCTTGTTTTTTCAGGGATAAAATAATTTCACGAATCTGATAGCGGCCGATGGGATCTAACCCGGACATGGGTTCATCGAGAAAGACAACTTCTGGATCGTTGATTAAGGCTTGGGCAAACCCAATGCGCTGTTTCATTCCCTTGGAATATTGGCGAAGTTGTTTATTTTTTGCCGTTTTAATATCTAATCCAACTTGCTCTAAGAGTTCGGGGATACGAGAGCGAGTAACTGTTGTGGGGATTTGAAATAAACCGGCGGTGAAGTGCAAAAATTCCCAACCTGTGAGATAATCGTAATAGTAGGCGTTTTCAGGCAAATAGCCGATCCGTTGCTTGATGTGGCGATCGCCTAACGGACGACCCAACAGAACGCCCCGTCCAGAAGTAGGCTGTACAATTCCCAGTAATGTTTTCAGTAGTGTCGTTTTCCCTGCACCATTGGGGCCGAGCAAACCAAAAGTTTCGCCAGGATACACCTTCAGAGAGCAAGATTTGAGGGATTGAATTTTCTGGTTTAACCAAAACCCCGTCCGGTAAACCTTACTCAAATCCCAGGTTCCAATCACACAAGTGGTTTCTTCAGTCATAGGTCAACTCACGAGGTAATACAGCGCTTTCCGCTTCGCAGACATAAAACGCGCGGCAGAAAGGTAATCGGTAATGGGTAATGGGAAAAGCATGGTTAAGCCTTTTCCTGAATGTCCCACTGCTTTGGACTGACTACCTCCCATTACCCCCATTCCTGATGACCCATTACTTTGTACCAGGGTCTAGCACTCAATCTAAATCATAAACCATTCAGTCAGACTAATCTCCCCAAGAACAACCTTGACTGAAAAGCGATCGCCACGTTCAGCACTAAAATCGAGTTGCATAGATTTCGTCCTTCGAGAGGAGGCTTGCATGACGACCTCATCTCGATCGTCTAAAATGGATAATTGCAGATCTGGGGGTAAATGAGATTGGCTTCCCAGGGGATAGACTTGAACAGAAATATCAAATTCTTCATTCGCCATCGGATGAATACCCATGAATAATCCGATTGGCTTACCTTTGGGGTCTAATTGTAGCTTTTTTCCTCGTTCACAGAGGGTAGGGGCAGAAGCGGTAGCACTGGGACTTCTAAAATTTAAGGTCAATTGAGGTTCAGAGGTTGAGAATAATTCCCTCCAAGTAAACCAACCGGATTCAACAATGTTGTCTAACCATTGACTGAGCATCACAGGATGCAAGTGTTCCAAGAGGGTATCCAGGGGATAAAATTCAGTTAATGGGACTTCTGAGTAATAGACATGAGGTAGATATCCAATAAGTGTGGCTTCTGTAAGGTCTGAGTTGAGTTGAATGGCAATATAGGCTAGGCGATCGCCCCAAGTATCTGGAGGAATAACACACCTAGATTCTCCCGGTAAAACGGGACGACATTCGACCCGACCTTTGCCCTCAATCCATAAGTTAGCACTATTAGAAAGCGATTGTAAAATCGGGTTACTACTGTCAGAGGCTTCCCAATTAGGAGCGAGATCAAACCATTGTAAGTAGGTTTTGACCGCCTGAATGGCTAACGTATTCAGATAAACCTGTTTCGCCTTACGGGGATCGGCTTGATTTTGGGAGCATATGGATGCCTGTTCATGGGCAGTCAGGGTTAAGGGAATTGCGATCGTAGGATTAGTTTTCATCATCGTTTGAGTTGGGGATAGGTTGGGACAAAATGTAGGTTTGAATTGGGTCAGAAAACTTAGCTAAACACCGGTGATAAAACCGATTTAGTGTTGCTAGGGGAATTCCCAATTGATCGGCCGTTTCTTGCCAGGAGTAACCTTCAATTATTCTCAGGGCTAAAAACTGAAAATTAGCAGAGGGTTTTCCCATCACGTGCGTCTTCTGAAAGAGTCCGTCTGGATCGACACGAATCGATGCAACCACCTGTTCCGAGACTAAGGGCATTCGTTCTGGATAGATTTGTTCTAAAGTGACGGGATTTTCGGCTTGATTAAACTGTTTTTCTAAGTCATCAATGCTGAGTCTTTGCACGCCCCTGGGAATGCTTTGCAAAACCCAACGAGAAGCTTCAATGAAAAATCGTTTTTCTAAGAGATAATTTGCCCATTGCAAGACTTCACCTTTATCCGGATCGTAATCATCAATCCGGTGGCAAAGATGGTAAAACAGTTGCTGTTTAGCTTCTGCATAAATCTCTGCATAGTGGTTCTTAAATTGATTACGCCTGGGTCTGGCTAGTTGATTGGAATCGATCAGAGTTCGGATCAGTTGTTCCAAAAGCTGCTTCCGGTGCAGGCTTCCAGGAGGATGTTGTTTGGCGGTGATCGCCAAGGCTTTCAACGTTTGGTCTAACTCTGTTAAGTCTGGTAACTCTGCCATGCCTTCCGTACTAATGAGAGAACCTCTAAGGATAAGGTGCTGCATGACACCTCTATAGGGTTCTCAGTTTTTTCGGGCGGTTTTTATGCGGACTTTACAAAAATTTACATTTCCATGACTCAATATTACGTTTTGTTACAATTCCTGCCAGTTTTGCATAAAATCCTAGGGATTTTTCTGAGAGATCTAATGAAGGCCTCATTAAGCTTTCCAGGTTTTGGTGTTCTCTAGGAGTCCCGTCCGATGATTTTGATTCGCGATCTTGTCAAGCAAACCCTGATGACTGGATATCTCTCACGCACGACTGAAGAGCAACTTCGATATCTTCTCCAATGTACGCACTACGGAATTGAAGATGTTCAAGCCTTTTACCAACTCCAACGGGGAGTCTTAATTGGGAGTGTTACACAAGAGTCTCGTAGTGCGTTCTATAGCACTACGTGCTGATAATGGGTAACGATAATGGGTAATGGGAGAGATATACCCTTAACAAGGGGCTGAGGGCCCCTTGTCTCCCAAGGATCCATGGATGGTTCAGGTTAAACAGAAATGCCCTCAAGTGTGATTGAGCTTTAAGTAAACAAGCTGCGAATCTCTTCAATACGTTTGCGGTTGACCCCTAAATCTGATTGGCCTAACCGAGAAGCGGATCTCACCTGGATAACTTGGGCCGTTTGATCCAGATAAAATTCCACATCATCGACATATCCCATAAGCTGGCTGGTAAACTCAGCATAAAGATAATTCTCTGATTCAGTAATCATGGCAGTTCGGGGCATTTTCTGGATAATTGATTTCAGTTTATTGAGAGCTTCTGACGGAGTGCCCGCATAGGAGAATGGTTGAATATAATGTTGAGTATCTGTGGTTTGACATTGGCTACAAACACAATTGGGAGAAGATGGACAAGGGGCAAGTTTTCCCTCTTTAACACCTAGATTAGTGGGCCGTTTTCCAGCAAATGAGAACATAAAATTAAAAAAGATGATTCCATGCAGACAACTTAGGTATGCTACCATTCCAGGAATAACTTTTAATTTTTGATTTAACTAGAGGCACTGGTATAGTAACGTAAAGCAAATTTCCAGAAGACATTGGAGAGGATTAATAAGGCGATCGCCAGCAGCAAAGAACCGATGAACCACGTCATGTCGATCTCCCCTAACAATGCTTGGGCGGGAACAGTCGTTAAAAAGGCAACAGGAACCACAAAGGTAAAGAAAACTCGATAGGCAATGGGATAAGCGATAACTGGATAACGTCCAGCATCTAAAAGCGCTCTGAGTACTTCTGTAATATTATAAATCTTGACAAACCAGACGCTAGTTGTACCTAGAAGAAACCACAGGCTATAAAGAATTAAAATACCGAAAAATAGGGGAAATAAGCCTAAAATAAAGTCAGAGATGACTAAATTGAGCCGATTACCCGCATAAAGAATAACCCCTAATCCGAAAGCTACATCGGGTAATCCCCAAGGGGAAATCATCCGTGTCGAGAGCCAAAATTGGGTGCTAATGGGTTTGAGTAGCACAAAATCTAGGGTTCCTTTTTCCACCTGGTCTACAATGCGATTGAGATTAGGCGCAAGAAAGGCATTAGAAATACCTTGCAGCAGGGTAAAAAATCCCATTACCAATAAAGCTCGTTCCCATGACCAACCGTCAAAGGTATAACCGGTTCGATAAAATAAAAACAGCCCAAAGATTCCACCCACAAGATTACCCAGACTGGTGAGGGTGGCAATGGCAAAATTTAGGCGGTATTCAAGTTCAGCCGCAATGGAGGTCGTCCAAAACAACTGAAGTAGCTTAAAATGTTGCATTACTTAATCGATTTTAATCGCTTTAAATTTCGCGGTAAATGATTGTTCTTTGACAAGATTTGAGATTCAGAAACTCTTCATCATCGATCGCTCCAATAATTGAGAATCCTTGCTGATGATGAAAGTTGAGCGAACGATGATTGGTGATGGGTTGGGTGACAATAAACCCGGATAAGACTGAACCGGGAAGAGTTTTATAAAGAAACCGATACAGAGACTGGGCAACTCCTTTTCCTGTCCAACCTGGTTTAGTGACTAAGACTTGGATGTAGTAATGGCGATCGCTCATGAGGCGATCGCTATAATCTTCTCCTGTCCAGCGAATAGTCTCCAAGATCTGGGGTGTAATTTCCGGTTGCGAAAGCGCCACCAAGCCCACAATTTCCGCTTGCTCCTCTGGTGCTAAAGTGGCTAAAAAATAACGAGTTCCCTGCTTCATATGCTCATGAACTTGCTCCTGGGTAATTTCTGCCAGTAAGAAACCTCCACTAGAATCACGGATCTGAGTGCGAGATTGGGAACTATGAAGGTCAGCAATCGCTTGAATATCAGAAGTCTGGGCTTCTCGGATGTGAAAATGATTCATAACCCTATTATACGAAGGTTATTTACTGTATGACACTTAAAGTACTTTAGCATATCATTGAATGGTGTTGAGGAGGAAGCCATGAAGATTGAGTCAGTCCTAATGAGAACTATTTATGGATTATCTCTATTGGTATTAAGTTTATTTCCCTGGTCACAAAGACCAGCCAGAAGTGCAGAGAAGATGTATTTTCCCTATGGTCCTTTAGAATTTGCAATGTCGGTAGATGCTCTCGATACGTTTGCAAAAACGGGAGAAATTACCCCAGATTTCAAGTTTTATGCCCAATTTCTGGAACCCGAAGATCTTCAAGAGTTACAATTATTACTACAACAAAAGTTTAATTTAAGTCCGGTAGCAGTTTCTCAGATGACCTATACTGCTATGGGAGAAGAAGTTTTGAAACGCTTAGGATATTTGGTACAAACTCAAAAGCGTCAAAATGGGTTTTATGCGCTCAGATCTGCCTTAATCTTAGCTGCCGATGATCCAGAAGGATTAACGTTAGTCAACATTATGCGTTATTTTCCCAGTCAAGGGATTCGGATTAATACTGGCGTTGTTTTTGAATTGCAGAACCTATTAAGCACGTTTTTTCAGTATCGAGATTCTACGGTACAAACGATTATTGAACAAGCAAAGGCGGAGTCGACTTTAAATCCGATTTCTGAGAGTCTATCGGATATCCTAAAACCTGGCCCCTTCAGGGTTCGCGAACAAAATTTAATTGTCAAAACCCGAGATTTTTTAGAGTCAGATATCGATCTCTATTTACCGGAAAATCAAGATCAACCGGTTCCTTTAATTGTCATTTCCCATGGATTTGGATCCACACGGAGCAATTTTGTTTACTTAGCTGAATATCTTGCCTCCTATGGATTTTCTGTTGCTATTCCTGAACATATTGGCTCTAATTTAGCATATCGCCAAGCTCTCTTGGAAGGGTTGTTGAATACAGAGATTTATCCGAATGAATTTGTCGATCGCCCCTATGATATTAAACTCTTGTTAGATAAGTTGGAAAAGTTACAAACTGAAGGGGTGACTTGGGCTAAGGGAATTAATGTTCAAAATGTGGGCATTTTAGGTCACTCCTTGGGCGCAACTACGGCCTTGTCTTTGGCAGGAGCAGAGTTAAATCGAGAACGTATGCGCCAGGAATGTACTTTGGATAATCCCATGCTAAATGTATCAGTACTTTTGCAATGTCGAGCTAATGAGGTCAATCAGGATGAGCAACAGTTACACGATCCTCGCGTTCGAGCGGCGATCGCCGTTTATCCTCTCAGCAGTGTGATTTTTGGCCCAGAACAAATTGGCAAAATTGATGTGCCTACCCTACTGATGGCTAGTAGTCATGATGTGGTTACTCCTGTGGTGACTGAACAAATTTATCCCTTTTTCTGGCTGAAACACCCAGAAAAATATCTGGCATTAATGGTTCCAGGGAGCCATTTTTCCGTTAGTGCCCCCACCGAAAACAATAATCCCTTTACCACAGAATCTGCTCAAGAAAAACCCAGAGATAATACTGTGGGCATTAATGCCATGAAGAGCTTAAGTTTAGCCTTCTTGAAAGTCTATCTAGCTCAAGATGATTCCTATTTACCCTATCTGAGTGCCAGTTATGCCCAAACTCTGAGTGCAGATACCCTACAACTGAATTTAATCCAGTCCTTAGACGCTGAACAATTAGAGCAAACCTATGGACAAGAATTCCCCATTCCAGTAGTGGAGCCTATCAGTCAAAGTAATGAGTAATAAGAGAGAATCTTCTAAGGTTTAGAGCTTAAATTCTTCAATTTGGGCAAAATGTTCCTGAATCAGTTGATGGGGAAATTGATAGCGATCGCCAATTTTTTGAATCAACCCCTTACTGCTGGCATAATTCAGAAAGCGCTGATTGTCCCAAGGCATCAGATCCTCGCGATAGAGCTGATATCGCAGCATAAATTTCCGCAATGACGACAAGCTAATTAAAATCCCCAGTCCTGCCAAAACAGTGCCCAGAATTAAGCTTATCATTAACCCTAATCCTAATCCTTCAACTAAAGCAGCAATAATCACCCCACAAATTGCGCCAAATAACAAAGCTGTCGCTATACCTACTCCAATGTGGTAATGCCGATTTTGTTCCGGGGCTTGGAAATAGCCAGCATTCACATCCACGCTCGCAAAATTGGTACGATTTTCCTTTTGCATCCATTTGGCTAAAGCAATCAACCAATGTTTGGTCTCTTCTGGTTTGGGTCGTTGCTCGGAACGATACCACTGCCGTTCGTCAGAGGGGAGGTCTTGGGCTAACAAACGACGTAGATAGGCATTGAAGAGATAGCGATATTGCTGCTCCGAGTCGGAAATTCTCGCCCAAGCATGGATTAAAATTTCTTCATCCGCTAGGGTCATTAAGTTCAAAAAAAGAGGAGTTGTAGCTAATGACATGAGTCCCTTGTATTCGTGTAAACTATGCCACAGCTCTCGACTTCTGGCTTGAAATAAATAGTCTTTAATCTGTGTGGGATTGAGGGGTTTTAACCAAACAGCTCCCTGAAGTTTTAGCCGAGTAGGACAGCGCTTATAGGAATCAATTCTTGAGCCTAGGATGAGATGGAGAGACTGTTGGGTATTGGCTCGGAGTTCTTTAATCGCTTGTAGGGTTTGATTTTGACGATCAAACGATAGGGTATCTAGATTATCTAAGATGACGAGAATTTGCCCTTGAAACAACCATTTCTTCGCAACTTTACGAGGTAATTCATAGTTCAGAAAACTTTGCTCTATCAACCAAGCGCTTAAGGTATATTTATACCATTGGGATAAATCAAACAGTAGGGGAATCGGTTGATGGTTATAGGTTTGAGCGCGGGCAATCGCTTCATCTGCCAATTCTAATAACGTGGTGGTTTTCCCGCTACCAATATTGCCGAGAACGACCCAAACGCCCCCCGTCTGATCGAACAGGTTAAAGGGGCTGGTGCTTGGATCTAATTGGGTGGTGGGTGAACCACTCAGTTTCACCTGAATATCCCCCGGCCGTCCGACTCCTAATGGGTTCGGTTCATTACTCAAAGCAGTGAGTACCTGATGATGTAAAGATTGACTCAAATGCGCCTGGACATCATGGCGTACCCTAAGAAGGAGCTTGTGTCGAATCCGAGTCTGCTGGCGATCGCCAAAAGTCATGATCAATTAACAATGGGTCTTGGTTGGTTATCCTAAATCATCGTCAACCTTTAAGCTACCGTCAAGAATCTGGATTTGAGTCTCGATCTTCCCCTAGGGGCCGATGACCATCGGGTAGTACTGTCGTTAGATCGACAATGGCATCTGTCAGATCTGCACCTTGCGATCGAAATAAATCGCACCGTTGCAAACTAGCCTGCTGGAATTGAGCCGACTTTAGTTTTGCCCCTCGAAGGTTAACCGCGTAAAGATTTGCCTCCTCTAGATTGGCATAGGATAAATCTGCATTTTGCAGGTTAGCATAGGATAGATCTGCGCCTCTTAAATCTGCATAACGAAGATTAGCCCGAGACAAATTTGCCGATCGCAGTCGAGCATGGGATAAATTAGCCCCATGAAGTTGAGTATCGCTCAATAAGCTCCCTTCTAAATCCACATCAGCTAAATTCCCTTGACTTAGATTGCTATAGGGCAGGTAAGCTTGAGTTAAGTTACTCCCTTGAAAATTAATTTTCCTTAAGTCGGCATCAAACAAGTTCAGTTGCACTCCCTCAATTCCTTCAAAATCCCGTCTTCCCTGTGCATATTGTTTGAGTAGAGCCTCTGAGCTGATTTTCTCCATTTTGCTTGTTATCTTGGAAACAGTCTGTGATTTACTGCTTGATGCCAAGCAGTCCTAAATGATAAGTAAAAATGCTTATTAAATGGCTAAAATAACCTACCCTGTTTTTGTGCGAATTTTAGGGTTTCATAACTTTTTTTTAAGATTTGTAACGTAAGAGCCATTATCTGTTTAACATTATCTTCATCTGCAACGGCCCATGTCTCAACTCAACTCTCCTTCCCACTCGATCGCTCAACACTATCATCAACGCACCAAATACGACCCAGACACGATTGGTCAGAAAAGTCAAGGACTCAACTGGGAAGATCAACCCATTCCCTTCAAAGAGTACAAACTAGGAACCTCTATTGACCTCAAGCCCTATCTGAGTCCCGATAGCCGTGAGCAAGACTGGCAAAACTTATCCCGCTTTCTCCTGTGTAGCTATGGCATTACGGCTAGGGTTCCCACCCTCATGGGCGAATCCTTCTACCTGCGTTCGGCTCCTTCTGCAGGAGGATTATATCCAGCCGAAGTTTATCTGATCTCCCAAGGTACATCCCTACTCAAACCCGGACTCTACAACTATCAATGCAAAACCCATAGTCTCCTCCACTATTGGGAGAACCCAGTTTGGGAAGGTCTAAAAACGGCCTGTTTTAACCATCCTGTCCTCAACCAAACTTCGGTGGCGATCGCCCTAACTGCCGTCTTTTACCGCTCTTCCTGGCGCTATCAAGACCGCGCCTACCGCCGAATATGCCTGGATAGCGGCCATCTCTTAGGCAACCTTGAACTTGCTGGAGCGATGTATGGATATCGCCCCTATCTTATTGGTGGATTCACCGACGATCTGATCGATGAACTGCTCTATCTCAATCCGGAAACAGAAGGAACCCTCGCCATTCTGCCCCTAGTCCCCTACACTAAACCAGACATTCCGCCACCGTCTCCTCCCAGCGCTCTGCCCTCGGAGACACAAACCGACTATCCTACCCTTCCGGAAGGAAAGCTGTTGGAATACCTGCACAAAAATACCCGCATCCCTGCCAACCCTCTTCCCAAACCCGATCCTACCCCCCTAGACTCAGAGGATAAATACAATTTTCCTTTTTGCTTAAAAGTTTCCACCACAAGCCGACCTCTCAACTTGGGAGACTTAGGGAGTACGCCCCCTCGGGCTACAGAGGAAGCTCCTTCCCTAGAAAATACAATCCTCCAGCGTCGTTCTACCCGTTCGTATACAGGCGCTGACTTATCCTTAGCTGAATTACGGGCGCTTTTAGACTTTACATATCAACCCCAAAACTATCAAGACCAGTATCTCGATCCCACTCCGGACTATTTCGACCTCAGCTTATTAGAAACCTTTCTCGCTGTTTCTGGAGTGAATGGATTAGAAGAAGGATGTTATTATTATGCTCCCAGAGCGCAAGAACTGCGGCAAATTCGATTTAAGAACTTTCGCCGAGAGCTACATTATTTGTGTTTGGGACAAGATTTAGGTCGAGATGCCGCCGCAATTATTGTTCACACTGCTGACTTAGGGAAAGCGGTGGCTAAATATGGCGATCGCGTTTATCGTTATCTCCATATGGATGCCGGTCATCTTGGACAACGGGTTAACCTAGCTGCCATTCACCTCGGCTTAGGAGTCAGTGGGATTGGTGGTTTTTTCGACGATCGGGTCAATGAAGTGCTGGGAATTCCTGTCGATGAGGCTGTCATCTATATCACTACCCTAGGTCGTCCGCGCCGGTCGGGGTAACTCATATCCAATTCTGAGAGGTTTCCTACAGTTGACTGACACTTCAGACGTGAAGGATTGCCATCTTTAGCTAGATTCACCTGAGTTCGGGATAAGGGGAGAAGGAACAATGAGGATTGGTTGGGCTTGATTGTGAGATCTCTTTGGGGGACTAGTCCCCCAAACCCCCTACTGGGGAACGAGAGCCTTCCCCAGACCCCTCGCGTAAGGAGTGGTGGCTCGGAGCGCACACTCGATTGACTCGATCTGATGCCAGTAACGTTCAATGAGTCGCTCCCTCGTATAGGAGCGCACTCTTAGGAAAGAGTCGCTGTTTATCCCGAATTCA